>NZ_JAKRFL010000005.1:0-187633 GCF_022348105.1 Halomonas sp. MMH1-48 | reverse complement strand
CCACTCGGAACTGGACACCGCGCCGGACGGTCTGGCTGAACCCGGACCGGGAAGACCCGCTGGTTCAACGCGATCAGCGATTAGAAGCCGCCTGATTCCAGGTTCCAACAAGCTTGACAGGCATCGCCATGCAACCGCTCGATGAGCATGACTATGTGAACATCGACCCGGAACGGTTTGCTCAAATCATGGCGAATTTGATCTCGAACGCTTGCAAGCACTCTGATCCCGGCGAACACGTTGCGGTAAGCGCAGGGGCAATCGATAGCCAGTGGCTTGAAATCCATGTGTGCGATCACGGAAACGGAATACCGTTGTCGTTTCAGCCGCGCGTGTTCGAGCGTTTTGCTCAAGCGGACGGGACAGACCGGCGACGCACCGGTGGGACGGGGCTTGGCTTGTCCATCACCAAGTCCCTAGTGGAAGAAATGGGGGGCAGCATCGGTTTTCACTCCGTACCAACGGAGGGCTGCTGTTTCTGGGTTCGCTTACCCAGGGTGGCAAAGCCAGCCTGATGGATCAGTGCAATGATGGCTCCGCTTGTTGCCGGGGCTGACCACGCCAACGCAGGGTATCTATGACCCTCTTAAGGACCAGGAAAATTAACCATGAATCATCGCCAACCACGTTGGTTGCGTGCAGCCCTATCGGCATGCGTGCTGTTCGCGTCATCTCATGCGATGGCGCAAGACGACCCCATTACCGCCGAGCTAGCGCGTATCGAACAGGCGCTGGACGCGCGTATTGGCTTTGCCGCGCACAACCTAGCCACGGGCCAGCGTTGGGAAGTGAATGCCGATGAGCGCTTTGCGATGTCCAGTACCTTCAAAACCCTGGCCTGCGGCGCGCTACTGGAGCAGGTAGATGAAGGGCAGTTAGCGCTGGAGACCGAGGTGAGTTTTGAGGAATCTGACCTAGTGACGTACTCCCCGGTGACTGAGCAGTATGCGGGCCATCAACCGATGACGCTGTTTGAGCTGTGCGATGCCACCATGACGACCAGCGATAATACCGCTGCTAACCTCGTGTTACAGGCGCTAGGTGGGCCGGAGGCGGTCACGGCCTTCGCACGTAGTATGGACGATCCTATTACTCGGTTAGACCGCTATGAAACTGAGTTGAACGAAGCCACTCCGGGGGACGAGCGCGACACCACCACGCCCAACGCTATGCTGGCCACGTTAGAAAAACTGGTGCTTGGCGATGTCCTAGCGGATGAGTCTCGGCAGCAGTTAGAAGCATGGATGAAAGGCAATGCCGTTGCGGATGGCCTCTTCCGTGCCGCCATGCCGTTTGATTGGGTGATCGCAGACCGAACTGGCGCAGGTGGTTATGGCTCCCGCTCGATTACCGCGATTATTTGGCCTCCAGAGCAACCACCCACGGTGGCGGTATTTTATATCACCGACACCGAGGCCTCGTTTGAAGAGCGCAATGCAGCCATTGCCTCGCTAGGGGAAGTGGTGCAAGCCACTTTAGCAGACGAATAACGAAACACGGGTGGCCAAACAGCCACCCGTTTTTGTAACCATTCATCTTTGAGCGACGCTACTATCGAGTGAACCTATCCGCCGTTATCGAGTGGGTAGGGGCCGTTGGTTATAAAACTCCCGTATACTCTACCACCACCATGACGCCAATCCCCATCAGCACGACCCCGCCTATCAGTTCGGCCCAGTGGCCAACGTACTTGCCCAATGAGTGACCAAGCAGCGTTCCCATGGAGGCCATCACGGTGGTGGCAAGGCCAATGGCGAGGCTGGTGGTGATAATGTTCACATCGATGAATGCCAAGCTGGCACCTACCGCCATGGCGTCTAGGCTGGTGGCGGTAGCCGTCAGTATCAGCAGCCACAGCGTTTGCTTGCGGTGCGCTATCTTGTCTTCTTTCTTGAGACCTTCATGAATCATATGCAGGCCAATGACGGTCAGCAGCGTAAACGCGACCCAGTGATCCCAGGCTTCCACGTACTGTTGAGACGCCTTACCCGCTACCCAGCCAAGCACCGGTGTCATCGCTTCGATGATGCCAAACACCAAGCCAATGCCGATGGCGTGATGGAAGCGGGGTTTGCTCAGTTCCGCGCCTTTACTGATGGAGGCTGCGAACGCATCCGCCGACATGGAAACCGCAAGAAAAAGGAGGGCAACGGGTGTCATGGTGGGCAGACTCTTGAAGTAAAAGCGTTGTGTGAAATGCTTACTTGAGTGACAAATGAAAGAATCGAATAGCGCGAAATCTTATCAGTTTTTTTGTTGATGACCACAAAGTTCATAAAAAATAAAGTTGATGATGGCGAACAAGTATTGCCTTGGCTAAGAATGTGTCTACTAGCTGATTTTGTTGCCTTTTTTGATACTTTGGGCCCGTGGGTAAGATGTAAGAAATGGCTGCTTTAAAGGCATCAGGTAATTTCTTTTTTAAACACACCATGTAATGATGAATGCGTTTAGCGGTGTTGGTAAAGCCACTTAATATCCACGCCAAAAGAGTAAATCAACGTCACCAACGCGCTGAACGCCAGCAGTCCCGCTAACAGCGGTGAGGTCAGCGGCGTTAGCGCCAGCAGCATCGCCACGACCTGCCAGACGCACACGGCTTTGCGGCGGTAGCTGTCATTGAGCGGCGCCTCCAGCCAAGGGAAGGGAAGGCTAGCGGCCACGAATAAATAACGCATGCCGCCAATCAGCAGCACCCACAGCCCCAGCCCCTCTTCCATGATCAAGCCAACACACAGCAGCATGATCAGCAGGGCATCCAGTTCCATATCGAAGCGTGCCCCAAAAGATGAGTGGCAGCGAGTGCGGCGGGCGATCCAGCCATCCACGCCGTCCAGTAATAGTGCGATGACCGAGACGCCCAGCCATAGCCAAATGGCGTCGATAAAGGCGTCATTCACCAGCGCGCCCGCCACCAGAGCGACCAGCACCGCGCGCCCCAGTGTCACCCGGTTGGCCCAACCCAGCGGGCCATGAGGCCAAAACACCAAGACCAAGCCGCTGATCAGGCCATAAAAGGCGATGGCCACCCACCAGTTGGCTGCGCCGGGCATGAGGGGCGCGAGCAGCGTCCCAAGACCTGCCAATAGTAGCGCGCCTACCAGCAGTTCGATGCTACTGCAAAGTCGCTTGGGCAGGGGAAATGGGGAGGAGTTAGACACAGGCGGCATGGTGGCTCACGTAGCGGTATCGTCGACCGCAGTTGAAATTAATGATGCAATAATTTATCTATGTACCATTATTGTATAGGGTGTATGGTAGTCAGCATCCCCAAAAGTTCCCTCATTAAACAATGTTGAAGGTTGGCAAGCGTTAATAGACCGATTGCTTTTCTACGCTAAGCTATAGGTGAGCCATTGAAAAGTCGCCATATCTTAGTCACGTTAAGATCAACGGATGGAAACAGCGCTTCAACGATAAGGAAATGTCATGTCGGCGCCTAAGACGGCCATGGCTTTTTGGGTAACACACCCAGGGCAGGGCCAACTGCAGCAGGAACCGCTGCCCACGTTAGGTGAAGCAGAGGTGCACGTTCGTGCCCTGTACAGCGGCGTTAGCCGTGGCACGGAATCACTGGTGTTTCACGCACGCGTGCCGGACAGCGAAACCCAGCGCATGCGCGCTCCTTTTCAAGCTGGAGAGTTTCCCACTCCGGTGAAATACGGTTATTGCAGCGTCGGCCGGGTCACCCATGGGCCTGACGCGCTTGTCGATAAAACCGTGTTTTGCCTACATCCCCACCAGGATCATTATGTGGTGCCTGCCGATATGGCAGTGCCCGTGCCCGATAACGTGCCCGCGCAGCGCGCGGTGCTCACTGCCAACATGGAAACCGCGCTCAACGGCGTATGGGATGCCAACCCCATGCTGGGCGAGCGTGTTTGTGTGGTGGGGGCGGGTGTCGTGGGCGCGCTGGTGGCGTATTTGTGCACGCGCATGGCGGGGGTCGAGGTCACGCTGGTCGATATCAATCCCGAGCGTGAAACCTTGGCCCAAGCCCTCGATGTACCGTTTGCCCTGCCTGAGCAAGCCCCGAACGATCAAGACTGTGTGATTCATGCCAGCGGTCATCCCGACGGCCTGCGTTTGGCCATGTCGCTCGTCGGCAATGAAGGCCGTGTCATCGAGATGAGCTGGTTTGGTCAAGGAGAGGTGTCGCTGCCCCTTGGCGGGGCGTTCCACTCCCAGCGATTGACACTGCGTGCCAGCCAAGTGGGTCAATTGCCAGCCAAACTCCAGCCGCGCTGGAACTATCGCCGTCGCTTGAACGTGGCGCTTCGCCTGCTGGCCGACCCTGCCCTTGAGGCGTTGATCAGCAGTGAGTGCGATTTTGCCGATTTCCCCGAACGAGCCCCGGCGCTGTTTAGTCCACAGAGCACGGCGCTCTGTCACCGAATTCGCTACCCCTAATCTTTCAACCGTTATTTGCTTACGGGAGTTGCCATGTACCGTTTATGCGTTCGCGATCACTTCATGATTGCCCACAGTTTCAAAGGCGAGATCTTTGGCCCGGCCCAGCGCACCCACGGCGCTACTTACGTGGTCGACGTCGTGTTTCAGCGCCCAGAGCTGGATCAGGATGGCTTGGTGATCGACATCGGTCTAGCCAGCGAAACCGTCAAAGAAGTGTTGGCGGGCTACAACTATCGCAACCTCGATGAGGTCAGTGAGTTGTCCGGCCAGAACACCACCACGGAGTTCATGGCGAAAGTGATCTTCGACCAGCTCGCCGCGGCCATCAAGGCGGGCCGTATGGGAGAAACGGCCAAAGGCCTGACCCAAATGGAAATCAAACTGCATGAATCCCATGTGGCCTGGGCCAGCTACGAAGGAGCGCTATGAACCAGCGATTGACGTTACTGGTGGCGGGGGATCCCAACCAGCGCACCGGCGGTTATATCTACGATGCACACATCGTTGACGCGCTGCGCGAGCAGGGGCTGTCGGTGGATGTGGTCGGTCTGGAGGGGCGTTTTCCTCAAGCCGATGACACGGCCAAACGTGCGCTTGCCAGCGCGTTGGATACGTTGGCCGATGGCGAGCGAGTCATCATCGACGGCCTAGCCATGGGCGCACTGCCTGGCGTGGTGGCGCGCCATACGGATCGGTTGGATATCACGTCGCTTTTGCATCATCCGCTGGGAGATGAGCAGGGGCTCTCCAGTGAAGAGCAGCAGCAACTTCACCGCAGCGAACTCACCGGGCTTGCCGAAGTCGCCCGGATCATCGTCACCAGCCGCTTTACTGCCCGCCGTTTGAGCGAACTCGCGAGCGATTACTCCCTGCCGATTACCGCGCCGATTACTGTCGTGGAGCCGGGAGTTGCCCAAGCGCCGGTCAGCCCCGCACCTGCGGCGGGTGACACCATCCGCCTTTTGTGTGTGGCCACCCTGACGCCGCGCAAGGGGCAGGATGTATTGGTCAAGGCGCTGGCGCGAGTGGCTAGCGAACAGTGGCAGTGTGACTGCTACGGCGGTGTCCGCGATACGGCATTTAGCGCCAGCGTGCAGCAGCTCATCGATGAGCATCGCCTTGCCGAACGCATCACCCTACACGGTGAGTGTGACGCCGACACCCTCGAGGCGGCTTACCAACACGCCCATGCGCTGGTGCTGCCTTCTTGGTACGAAGGTTACGGCATGGTGGTCACCGAGGCGTTGGCCCATGGCCTGCCGGTGATTACCACGACCGGTGGTGCCCTGCGCGATACCTTGCCAGAAGGCGCGGGTATTAGCGTGGCGCCGGGTGATGCCGATGCGCTCGGTGCCGCCATCGATAATTTCTGTTCCAACGAAGCGCTGCGAACCGAGCTGCGAGCGGGCGTTGCGCTGGCGCGGGGAGAGCTCAACGATTGGCAGGCGGCGGGCGTTGAGTTTGCCAGGGCATTGAAGGACGAAGGAACGGCTGAACTCACGGCGGGCAGTCAGTTTGCCGCTAGCTGGCTGACGCTGCGCGAAGCGGTCGATGGTCACGCCCGAAGCGAGGCGTTGGTCAGTCGGCTCGATGCGTGGCTCGCGTCTTGCGAAGCGCCTGTGACGCTGGCGGACTTAGGCTGTGGGCGGGGCAGCAATGTACAGTTTCTTGCGCCTCGGTTGAGCGGTGCGCAGCGCTGGGCGCTGTTCGACCATGACGATGCCCTATTGCGTGAGGCGCGTCGCCGGGCCATGCCGTTGCACGATGCCACAGGCCAACCGCTACAAGTGGAAACACACTGCACTTCACTCGCGACTCTCGAGCATCCCGCCTTGCAAGCGGCGGATGTCGTCAGTGCGTCAGCGCTCATCGATTTGGTGTCTCAGCCATGGATCGACATGCTGGCCCAGCAGTGTGCTGCGCATCGGCAGGCGCTGCTGGTGAGCTTGAGCGTGACCGGCGAATGGTGCTTTACGGATAGGGATCAGCAGCCCATCGACGACCCGGAAGATCGCTTTGTATTGGGGCTATTCAACGCGCATCAACAGCGGGATAAAGGGCTAGGTGAGGCGCTGGGCGGCGAGGCCCACAGGGCGCTCTACCACGCCCTGGCGGCGCAGGGTTATGACGTAGAGGAAGCCTCCACGCCCTGGCGGCTTGCCGCGGGTAGCCACGCGTCTCAGCCGCTCGTCAGTTCGCTGATCAACGGCTGGGCGGAAGCCGCCACCGAGCAGGCCCCCGACGCCGCCATGCGGATTGCCGAGTGGCGTACCGCACGCCTGGATGCCGTGGAGCGCGGCCAAATAGGGGTATGGGTGGGCCACCGTGACCTGTTGGCGCTGCCCGCGGTGAAGGGTTAGCCATGAGCGGGCACTGGTTACGTCGGCCATGGGTGCAGCGCGGCATCGTCAGCGCGGCGCTATTGGCGGCGGTGGCCCTGTGGGTAGAGCCTGCCGCCATTCTGGCCGAGGTGAAACGCTTCGCGCCCGAATGGGTGCTGGCGGCGTTAGCCATCAGTGTGCTGCAGGTGATGCTCAGCGCTTGGCGTTGGCAGTTCACTGCTGGTCGGGTAGATGTGCCGCTGCGATTTCGTTATGCCCTGCGCGAGTATTACTTGGCGCTGTTGGTCAATCAACTGCTTCCGGGGGGCGTATTGGGCGATGCGGGACGCGCCCATCGTCATGCTCGACAAGCTGCATCCAAGGGAAGCGCCTGGCGAGCGGTAGTCATCGAGCGGGCCTCGGGGCAAATGGCCGTGGTGGTGCTGACCCTGGTGGCACTGACGGCCTCGCCGCTGTGGCACGCCGCGCTGGGTGGCCCGCTGCTGTTCGGGCTGGTCGTCGGTGTGGCGGCACTGCTCTTGGCTGCGATCGCTCTGGGCGTTTGGTGTCGCAGCCCGAAAGGGCCTGCACTGCCTCAGTGGTGCATCGCGCTGGGACGGGATGTGCGCCGTGGACTGCTGGCGCGTCGGGCATGGCCGCTGCAGTTGGCCTCTTCGCTGGCCATCGTGCTCAGCTATGGCGGGGTGATGGTGTGCGCCGCCCGAGCCATGGGTAGCGAGATGCCCGTGTTCGACCTATTGGCGCTGACCCCCGTATTGCTGCTGGCCATGTTAGTCCCCTTATCGATTGCGGGCTGGGGCCTGCGGGAAGGCGCGGCTGCCGCTATTTGGGTCTTGGTGGGGTTGCCAGCCGCGCAAGGGGTTGCGATCTCGTTGGCCTACGGTGTCCTGGTGCTGCTCTCTAGTCTGCCGGGCATATGGGTGGCGTTGGCTAAACGTGGTCGCGCCACCCCTTCTACAGGTTCTACATCGACAGATTCCACGCCCTTTGGCCCGACCGCTGCAGGTGGGCTAGACGTCGCGCAGCATCACGTCGAACAGCGTGTCGTCGCCACACCGGAACGAGCGCATCGTGGGGCGCAGCGCGCTCTCCAGCGTCTCGATGGGCGTCATTTGCAGGCCGGGCCTGCCGGAGCCGATCAGCAGCGGGGCTACCATCAGATGCAGTCGATCAACGCAGTATGCCTCGATGAATTGGGAAATGGTGACACCGCCGCCTTCTACCAGCACACGTGTGAGCCCACGTTCCGCCAGCAGCGTAATGACCTTCGCTGGGTCGAACTGGCCGTGGGCATTCAAGGCCAGCACGCAGTGCTCCGCGTGGCTGGGCGCAGTCGTCACGTCTGGCCCAGTAATGTGCAAGGTCTTGACCTCGCTGCTGCGAAACAGCGCAAGATGACCGGGCACGCGACCACGAGGGTCGAGGACGACTCGCGTCGGGTGGCGGCCAGTGACATGGCGAACGGTGAGCTGGGGGTTGTCGGCCGCTGCAGTACCCGCACCGACCACGACCGCATCGGCCAGCGCGCGCAGCCGATGCAAATGCACGATGCTTTCATGGCCGTTGATGTAATGGGAGTGGCCGCTTTCCGTGGCAATTCGCCCATCCAAACTCTGCCCCAGCTGGGCGACGACCCAGCGGGGTTGCAACGCCAGCGGCGTCAGGCAGTCCAAGGCTGTCTGGGCTTGGGGCGTGACGGCGTGCGGCGACTGCCACGCGCCGTCGCGGGTGACCGAAAGATCCGCCTTGATAGAGGTGCCGTCGCTTTGGGCGAGCAGCCACTGCCAAGCGGTATCGAGATCGATCGAATGGGATGTATTACTGGAGTCGGGCATGACGCCTCCACACTGAAAATAACCTCAGATCATGCGGGGCCATGTTGCCCAACGCAAGCAACCTTTGCCCATACCATTAGGCAACCTGGAGGCCTACATGTATCAAATTGAACGCGCCATTTTCGATATTCGTCGCGGTTTACCGGTCGTGATCAGCAGCGGTGAGCAGCGCCTTCTGGTCCAAGCGCTAGAGGGTAGCCGTTCGGTGGATACCCTGGCCCAGCTGGCGGGTGCGCGCCCTGCGCTGGTGCTCACGCGGCATCGTTTGGAGGCCATGGGCATGTCGCTGAGTGCAGAGGCCGCCTGCCTGCCGTTGGCAGAACACATTGGCGAGCGCGAGCTGCATCAACTGGCCGTGGCTGACGCTGGCAAAAAGCCCAGTGCGCTGTTGAGCGGCTTGAAACCCGCTGGCGTCGCCGAGCGCGGGGCAGTGGCCCTCATGCGCCGAGCACTGCTGATCCCTGCCGCGTTAACCGCTCTGGTGAGTGAGGATGCTCGCCACGACATTGACAAACATATTGCCCAAGGGCGGCTACTGGAGGTCAACGCTGACGATGCGCATAAGTGTTTGGCGGGTGCGCCGGGTATGCTAAAGCGGGTGAGCGAAGCCAATATTCCGTTGGAAGATGCCCCCAATAGTCGCTTCGTGCTGTTCCGTGAACCGGATGGTTTGCGTGAGCATGTGGCCGTGGTCATCGGCCAGCTCGATGATGTGCAGGGTCCGGTACCGCTGCGTATGCATTCGGCGTGTTTGACCGGTGATTTGTTTGGCAGTCTGCGCTGCGACTGCGGTGAGCAGTTGCGCAACGCCGTGGCGGATATTCAGGCCATGGGTGGCGGTGTGCTGCTCTACTTGGCCCAAGAGGGGCGCGGGATCGGCTTGGCGAACAAGCTGCGCGCCTACACGCTGCAAGATAGCGGACTGGACACCGTCGATGCCGATCAAGTGCTGGGCTTTGGCGACGACGAGCGCCAGTACGCCGTGGCGGTGGATATGCTGAACGCGTTGAGTATCGATCAAGTGCAGCTACTCACCAACAATCCGCTGAAAATGTCAGCCCTGAAAGAGGGCGGTATCGAAGTGGTGTCCCGCCAAGCGCTATATGGCAGCGTAACGGATCACAACCACCGCTACCTAAGTGCCAAAGCCAGCCGAGCGGGTCACTTTTTGGATGAGGTGCTCGAGAGTCGCAGCCGTTAACGCTTGCCCGCCGCTGGCGCTCCCAGTGGCGGTAGTCGAGCGGTTTCCACAATGACCTGAGCAAGCTGGTAGGCATAGTGGTGGACGAGCCGTTCACCCAGTGCGGCGTTAGCGTGGCTGGCATCTCCAGCCACGCCATGTTCACTCAAATCTTCCCCTAACCAAGCAAAGGCAGCGCTACCCTCGGGGCTGACCAGCGCGCCTTCCGCAGGCATGGCTGGAGCAGCAGGCGTATAGTCATCGAGAGTGACGAGTTGCGGTGCTAAGTGCTGCATCATCGCCGTCTCCAGCAGCCCGCCATGCAGTCCATAACGTAGCTCATCGGCATTCATGGCGCCCTCTAAAGGCGGCAATCGTGTATAGGTCGCTTTGACTACGCGCATGTGACAGCGCCGCCGAAGCGTGAGCGCGGCTAGATCCATCACCGCTTTATTCCCGCCGTGACTATTGATCAGCACGAGCTTACGAATGCCTGTACGGGCAATGCTCTCGCCGTACGCTTCCAGCGTGGCAATAGCCAGCGGTGCGGGCAGGCTCAATGTGCCTGCGAAGCTTGCATGCTCGTCGCTGGCCCCTACCGCGATGGCGGGTAGACACAGCACCTCGACATCCTTCGCCAGACGCTCGAGTTGTACCAGCATGTCGGCCTGCAGCCCTTCACCAATGATGAGGTCGGTGCCCAAGGGTAGGTGGGTGCCGTGCTGCTCGATGGCACCTAAGGTAATGACCGCGACCGGGTCGTGCTGGGCAAGGGCATTCAGTTGAGGGGCGGTCAAGTGTTGCCAATGATAAACCATAGCGTCTCGTTAGCGTTTGTGTCGTTGGGGAGAAGCGCTGGGGCGCAGTGTGTTAGGAGGTGAGCAGCGGGTGATCGCTACGACAGGCGTAGATGTCGCCTGAGGCGAGCTGCTCAGCGCCTTCGGCTAACCAAGAGGCCATCTCCTCCGGAGTTAACCAAGTAGCAAAGCGGAACTGACGTTGCTCGCCAGCGATGGCATTGAAACGGTAGTCGCCTAGCCGGTTGACCTCTGCCAGGCAGGCGTGAGTGACATCCAGCATGCCTGCCACGAACTCCATCGATAAAGCGGCTACCGGGCAGGAAAGACCTTGCAACACCTCCGCCTCGAACCCCTCTACGTCGATTTTGATAAAGCGGGGTTCGCCGAAACGTTCGATCAAGGCATCCAAGGTGGTCATCTCGACCTGTAGCGTCTCTTCCCAGCGCACCCGTTGAAAGCCAGCGTTGCGCTCGCCCACGTGGCGGCGCCATTCGGTGGCAAGCGTCGAAAGAGTAGGGTTACCGACGCTAATGGCAATCTCCGCATGACCTGGAGTGGGGCCAACCGCCAGCGGCAGCAGTGTAATGTGTGGGCTTTTTAGCAGCCGTTGAAACCATTTGGCCAGCGCTGGCTGGGGCTCCAAGGCGATGACCTGGGCACCCAGCGCTTGAAACGCGGCGCTGCGGTCGCCTAGGTGGGCGCCAATATCGAAAGCGATATCGCCGGGCACTAGAAAGGGCTGGTAGAGCCGCTTCAAACTGCGTTGCCGCCCAGGCCGCCAATAGATGAACAGGGAACGGGCCAAGCCGCTGGCGCTGCGAAGTTGCTGAAGCGTAGAGGGCATTTAATGGGGTTCCTTCGCGCGTGAAACGGTCGACGTTTGTGACGACTTTCCGGGTCTTAAGAGTTGGCAAGGCATGTCGCCATACAGCTCACTGGGGGGGATATTCAGCGTGAGGTCGCCGTCCATGTTCAGCGCTGCAGGGCTGCGTGCCGTCAGATCGGCAAAATCTTTGAGGAGCGCCGGTTTCAGGCTAATGCTAGGCGTATGCAGCAACCCTAGCCGATGGCTCACCACGCCCCCCCAGGTACCGCTACTGGAGTACTTTACCAACGGTGCGGCGGCCACGAGCCCGAGCCAAGCAGGGGTCAACCAGCCGAACGCCGAGGGTGAAAACAGCACCATCACGCCCGCCCACAGCGCACCGCATAGCGTCATCCATCCGGTATGCCGCCAGGTTTCACGCCAGCTCAACGAGCGCTCGCCGCGATGTTGGGTTTGCCAGTCAATGGCACGACCAATCAACACATTGATGATGAATAGGCTGTGCCACGCCATCATCAGCGGCGCAATGAGCGCGGCAAATACGATTTCGAGCAGCGTGCTGACCACCAATTTGAAGCGCCCGCCAAAGGCGTGGGGGCACTGGCAGAAGGACAGCAGTAGGCCGAGTAGTTTGGGGGCCATCAGCATGCCGAGCGTGGTGCTCAATAGCCACAGCGAGAGCGCCTTGGGCAAGACCGGCTCGGTCGCCCCATCGATGGCGTGGTAGCCCACCATCAGGCTGGTACACACCAGCAGCCCCAGCCAGACCAGCGACGACAAGTAAGCAAACGCGCCAAAAAAGAAATGCAGGCGACTGATGACGTGAAAGCCCGCGCCCGTCAACAGGCGCAGGTGCTGAAGATTGCCCTGGAGCCAGCGGCGGTCGCGCTTGGCGAAGTCGAGTAGGTTGCTGGGCATGGCTTCGAAACTGTTGCGCGAGGCGCTGGCGTGGGGGTCGCGCCGGGACAGCGCTGCCGTTGCCGACGTATCCAGTAGCACCTGCCAGCCGCCACGTCTCAACAGAGCCGCTTCCACAAAATCGTGGCTCAACAGCTCGCCCCCTAGCGGCGGTTTGCCGGAGAGCGTTGGCAACCCTGCGTGGGCCATGAAGGCGCGGGTGCGAATGATCGCATTGTGCCCCCAATAGTTGGCAGCGTCGCCCTGCCAAAAGCTTTGGCCCGCTGCCAGCATCGGGCTGTACAGCGCCGAGGCGAGCTGGGTAAAACGGCCAAACAGCGTGCGCTGGCCAACGGGAATGGGCACGGTTTGAATCAGGCCCACGGTGGGGTAGCGCTGCATTTGGTGCACCATGTGCAGCAGCGTATCGCCGCTCATCAGGCTGTCGGCATCCAGGACGATCATGTAGTCGTAGCGGCGGCCCCAGCGACGACAGAAGTCGGCAATATTGCCTGCTTTGCGCTCGTGGTTATTGGGACGACGGCGGTAGTGCACTGCCATCTGGCCAGCCATACGTTGCTGAAGCGCAGCCACGTGGGCGGCTTCTTCGTCGGCTTGGGTCGGGTCTTGGGTATCGCTGAGGATGAACACTTCGAAGTGCTGACCGATGACGCGGGCGGTGTCCTCGCCCTGTGTGCTTGGCTGTTGAAGCAGTGAGCGGCAAGTAGCCTCCAATCCGGCAATGGTGGGAATGGGCGGCTCGGCGTAAATCGGCATGACCAGCGCCGTCCGGCTGACCAAGCGACTGGCGGTCGGTCGCTCTGCCGTCAAGGGTTTGAGGCTAAGCGGGTCGAGACGCAGCGCACAGATCACAAAACCGCAAATGGCCCCCCAAAAAGCCAGCGCAATCCAGCTGAAGGTGAGGCCAAATAGCGTCAGCATGGCGATTTGCCAGCCCAGCGCGAGGTTGGTCACTACTTGCACCATGGCGGCGCAGCCCAGCAGGCTGGTACCAATGACCAGCGTGGCTAGCAGTGCGCGCCGAGCGTTGAGCCACGGTATGGACGGCATTAACGAAGGTGGATTACGCATTGGGATACCACACGTAGTTCCAGGTTTCGGTGACGGGCTCACCGTCTCTCATCAAACGCAAGCGTATATCGCTCGGCTGGGGGCTGGGTGGAAGCCTGAACGTGGCGCGTCGGCCGTGATGGGGGAGTACTTTGATTTGGGGCAGTAGCGCTTCGCCATCGCGCACGCTGATATCCAGTGAGAGCTCTGCATCGGCCGCTAACGTCTCTAACGCGCCGCCGCTAAAATCGACCACGAACTGGCGCTGCTCGGCGGATGGGGAGTCCGCTTCACCCGGTACGGCGGCGCTGCCATGCCGAGTGCGTATCACTTTTCCCAGTGCGTGGGCGTCGGGCTGCTCGTTCAAAGTGTAAGTGCGGTAGTGCAGGCGCCGAGAGTCACCGGCGTCGAGCGCATCTTCGGCGACCCAGTAAGCCACGATGTTGTCGTGGGTTTCGTCAGGGGTGGGTATTTCCACCAGCTCCACGTGACCTTTTCCCCATGCCTCCAGCGGCTCGACCCACTGGCTAGGGCGGCGATGGTAGTTGGCTTCCAGGTCCAAGTAGCGGTCGAAGCGACGTTCGCGCTGCATCAGGCCAAAGCCTTGTGGTGCATCATCGACGAAGCTCGACACACGGACCTCACTGGGGTTGCTCAGCGGTCGCCAGATCCACTCGCCGCTACCGGTGTGCATTAAAAGACCATCGGAGTCATGCACTTGAGGGCGAAAGTCATCTGGCCGCTGGGCGCTCGCTTCTCCAAAGGTGAACATACTGGTCAGTGGGGCGATGCCGACTTTTTCGATATCTTCCCGGGCAAAGATCTCGGCTTCTATGTCGGCTTCGGTGTGCGCCCCAGGGGTGAGCGTGAATCGGTAGGCACCGCTGAGCGACGGGCTATCCATCAGCGCCATGAGCGTGACGCTCTCGGCGTCGCTGTCTGGCGTGACTAGCCAAAACTCACGAAAGGCAGGGAATTCTTCGCCCTGGGACGAGGCGGTGTCGATCGCCAGCCCCCGGGTGGATAACCCGTAGGCTTGATGTTGGCCCACTAAACGAAAGTAGCTGGCGCCGAGAAAGACGGAGAATTCATCCGCATAGTCGGGATTATTGAGCGGATAGTGGAGACGAAATCCGGCGTGTCCGCTGCCGCTCAGGTCGTGCTCCAGCAGGTCGCTGGCGTCGCCATCGTAGCGAAAATCGTCGGTGGTGAAGTCGAGCGGGACGACCTCACCGTTTTCGACCAGATTGAGTGCCACCGGCGTTTGAAATAGAAACCCGCTGTGGAAGAGCTGTAGGCTAAAGGGGCTTTCCTCGCGCCAGTAGGCGCGCTCTGGGTTGAAGCGAATTTGTCGATAGCCATCGTAGTCAAGTGATCGTAGCGCTTCGGGCAACTGGGCGTCGGGAGCTGTATAGGGGGCAGCAGCTAATTGTTTGGCGCGTTCTATGACTTGTTGAAACACGGGATCTTCGCTGGCGGCAGCGGGAAGGGCAAGCATCCAACTCAGTGAGACGATCCATTTTGCAGCCGTTCGACAATCCATGGGCGAGTTCCTTTCGTGACCTGATAGAGTGGACAACACGTCATTGTGTGAAATGTTTAAACAAAACCTATACGCTTAGCAAGCTGTGTTAAAAATAGTGGTTTAACGGTTCAAGGCTCCAGGGCCTTCAATCGGTTATACCGCTGATGCTCTCCTCAACGCTACTGGTGAAATGAATGCGTCGTCTCCTCATTACGGCTTGTGCGCTGAATGTGCTGCTGGTGGCTCCGCTGTGGTGGCGCTTTGGCACGCTATCGCCCTTGATCGCCTGGGAAGCGTGGGTGATTGCCCCGGCCATGCTACTGCTACCGGCCGGTCGCTGGCGGCGCTGGTTGGGGAGCGGTGTCGTGAGCGCCCTGGCATTGGCAACGGCGACCAACCTTGGCGATGCCGCTACGCATACGGCGTTTGGCCGTTCGCTGAACCTTTATCTGGACGTGCCGCTCGTGCGCTCCATTTACCATTTACTAGTGGGTAATGTAGGCCAACTGGCGGCAATTTGCCTGATGTTGCTAGGCGGTGTACTGCTCATTGGCGTGCTGTGGCTCATGCTGCGCCTGCTACTGCCTGCTCGCCCTCCCACGCGCCGTGGTCGGGCGAGAAACGCGGCCGTCGTGTTGCTAGTGGTCAGTTCGAGTATGGCTCTGTTAGAGGTAAATCACTATCGCCTAGTTCCCCAGGCCGCACTGCCGATGGTCGCCACTGCCCGTTTTCAGTGGGAACAGGTGGTCGATACGCACCGCGCTCGGCAAGCGTTTACCGCGCAGTTGGAAGAGACGCCGATAGCGGCGCAGGTACTGCCAGGTTTGGCAGGGCGAAACGTACTACTGACGTTCATCGAGTCTTATGGTGTGTCTGCCCTGAAAGACCCTCGCTATAACCGCACACTGCTGCTCACCTTGGAAGACCTTAAGCGACGACTATCCCAGCGTGACCTGCACGTGGTATCGGGGTTGGTCGCATCGCCCATCCGCGGCGGACAGTCGTGGCTTGCCCATGCGACGACGCTAAGCGGGCGTTGGATAGACAATCAGCTTTGGTATCGACTGATGCTAGAGAGCGGCCACTCGACGATGATCGACGATTTTCGTGCCTCCGGGCAGCGCACGCTCAGCGTGATGCCTGCGATCACCCTGGCGTGGCCAGAGGGGCGTGCTTACGGCTTCGACCAAATCGTCGCCGCAAAAGACATGCCCTACGAAGGGCCGCCGCTCAACTGGGTCACCATGCCGGATCAATTTACGCTCGACTATACTCAGCGCGAGCTGCTGGGTAACTCACCTCTGTTCGCCCAGATCGCACTGATCTCGAGTCACGCTCCCTGGACACCCATTCTGCCCGTGCTGGAAAACTGGTCGCTGGTGGGCGATGGCAGTCTCTATGCCCCTTGGGAGAACGCGGGTGATCCGCCCGAGGTGATCTGGCGAGATTTGGAGCGCATTCGCGACCACTATGCGTGGTCGGTGGACTACGCTGTTAGCGTGGCAGGACGCTGGGCCGAGCGCGTGGCCAATGAACAGACGCTGCTCATCGTGCTGGGCGACCATCAGCCCGCCCCGTTGATTACCGGCGACGAAGCCAGTGCTGCCGTACCGGTACATATCATCAGCGGCGATCCAGCACTGCTGGACCCTTTCAAACGGCGTGGCTTCGTGGAGGGGATGCTGCCCCCCCTAGCGCACCCGCAGGAGGCGCCGAGGATGAGCCAACTTCGCCACTGGCTGCAGCAGGACTTTGGCCCCGCAGCAACATCAGCAAGGACGACACCATGATTCAACCGGTTATTTTGAGTGGCGGAAGCGGTACCCGGCTTTGGCCGCTCTCCCGCGAGCAGATGCCCAAGCAGTTTTTGCGTTTGACCGGCAAGCAGAGCCTGCTTCAACAGACGCTCACGCGTCTGGAGGGCTTGTCCACGCTGCCGCCGATCTTGATGGGCCACCACTCGCACCGTTTTTTGATGGCCGAACAGCTGCGTGAAATTCAGCATGAGGGGCAAATCGTTCTAGAGCCTGTGGGCCGCAATACCGCTCCTGCCATTGCCTGCGCCGCTCTGCTGGCGCGCCAGTCGGGCGAGGATCCACTGCTATTAGTACTGCCCGCCGACCACGTACTAGGCGATGTTGCCGCGTTTAAGCACAGCGTGCAGCGTGCCGAGCCGCTGGCGGAGCAGGGCTATTTAGTGACGTTTGGCGTGGTGCCGACGCATCCGGAAACGGGCTATGGCTATATTGCTTGCGGTGACGTTTTGGGCGAAGGCCACCATTTGGCCGCGTTTATTGAAAAACCGGTATTGGAGAAAGCCAAAGCGCTGCTGGCCCAGGGAGATACGCTGTGGAACAGCGGTATGTTCTTGCTGCGCGCCTCCCGTTATTTGGCGGAGCTCGAGCGGCTTGCGCCCGATATGTTGTCAGCCTGCCAAGAAGCCGTGGCGCGCACTCAAAGCGACCTCGATTTTTTACGCTTGGACGAACACGCCTTTCAGCGTTGCCCAGGCGAATCGATCGATTACGCGGTCATGGAGCACTGTGCCCAGGCGGCCGTGGTGCCTTTGGACGCTCAGTGGAGTGATATTGGCAGCTTCGATGCGCTGATGGCCACGCATACGCCTGATTCGGCAGACAATGTGGTGACCGGTGATGGCGTACTGAGCGATACACGTCGCTCGCTGGTAGTCGCAAACCACCGCTTGGTCGCCACGCTGGGCGTGGAAGACCTGATCGTCGTGGAAACCTCTGACAGTGTATTGGTGGCCCATCGCGACAAGGCGCAGGGCGTCAAGCAGCTCGTCGCAGCGCTGACCCAAGCAGGGCGCAGCGAGCCGCAGACATCGCCTCAAGTGCACCGCCCCTGGGGCAGTTTTCAAGCCATGGATAATGGAGATCGCTACCAGGTGAAGCACATTACCGTGCGCCCCGGTGGGCGGCTCTCGCTGCAGCGCCACCATCACCGTGCCGAACACTGGGTGGTGGTCAGCGGCACAGCCAAAGTAACCGTGGATGAACGTACGTACTTGGTCAGCGAGAACCAGTCCACCTATATTCCTATCGGCGCACTGCACCGCTTGGAGAACCCAGGCAAAATTCCACTGGAGTTGATCGAAGTGCAGTCTGGCAGCTACCTGGGCGAGGATGATATCGAGCGGCTGGATGACGTTTATGCTCGCCACCGCGACGAGTAATGAGCCGTCGTTACCAGAGCCAGCTACCCGGCCTTGCTGGGGGCTCGCCTTTTCGCACGGCTACCCATCCGATGATGCAGCGCACGCCTAGCCAGACCACGAGTAGTGGCCAGAGCAGCGTGCCGATGAAGATCAGGCTCAAGGTGAACGTGACGATGAAGTAGAGGCTGCCGATCCAGAACGTGCGGATCAAATAGCGGTAGTGCGCCTGTAGCCAGGGCGCCGCTTCTTTTCGATAGACATAGGCGATGATGACGCCGATCAGCAGGGTGATGTTGGCCGTGATCAGGCCTGCCAAATAGAGTGCGTAAATAATTTGTGGCGGACGCGTATCCTCTTTGGGGAGGTATCGTTCGGTCATGCCCATCCTCACTTAATAGAGACGGAAGTCGTTGGCGTTTGGCAGCCCTTGCTGCTCTTCCACCACCTTACGGTAGCGTTTGTACTCCCATTGATATTGGGCCGGGTCGAGGGCAATCGAGGCCTCGACGCTGGCATTCACACCGGTGGCCGAAACAGCGTCTTCCTCGCTATACACCCGCTCGTCGGCATCGAGAAAGTGGATCTCGAAGCCTTTGCCTGGAATGCGTAGGGCCA
The DNA here is from genome assembly GCF_022348105.1 of Halomonas sp. MMH1-48. Lineage (NCBI taxonomy): Bacteria > Pseudomonadati > Pseudomonadota > Gammaproteobacteria > Oceanospirillales > Halomonadaceae > Halomonas > Halomonas sp. MMH1-48. The sequence continues at coordinate 168,951 of NZ_JAKRFL010000005.1, read as the reverse complement.
CACCGGTCACTACCCGCGCCTGGGTGCGCGCCACCAGTTTGGGTAACAGCGTGGCGGTATAAGCATCGCGGCCATAAAAGGGGGCAAATATACCGCTGCCCCAGTCCGGTTCTTGGTCCGGCAAAATACCAATCGCTTCACTTCGCTTGAGCGCTTTGAGCAGCGCCGCCACGCCCCGTGGATTCGTGGGTACGAGCTTGGCGCCCATGCGCTCGCGGCCATGGCGAATGATCGGCTCTAGCTCGGCGATTTTGGGGGGCTCGTACATGGCCGTAAACGGAAAGTGGCTGGAGAGCCAAAAGTTCAGCACTTCCCAGTTGCCAAAATGGGGGGCGAGCACGATCACACCACGCCCTTCTGCTCGTGCGCTGTCCAGCTTGTCGCGCCCATGTACCCTTAAAATACTGGCTTCTACCTTCTCTGGCGGGGCCATCCAAGCGTGGCCGAGCTCCAGCATCGTTGCGGTCGAGTGCTGTAGGCTCTGCTTTGCCAAAGCGCGCCGCTGACTGACAGGCGTGTCGGGATAGACTTTTGCGAGGTTGATGTCGGTGACGCGTCGCTCGCGTTTGCTGAAGCGATATACCTGGGGGCCGACCATGGCCGCGATACGCCATAGCCAGCGTATCGGCCAGCGGGACAGTCCGCGCCAGAGCAGGACGATGGCGCGGGCGCGAGCCCGCGTCTCGGAGGGAGTTGCCTGTTCGGTCATGGATTACAGTAGCCAGCTATCGACATTGGAGGGCGCGCGTTTTTCCTGCAGCCCTTTGAAGCCCTTCACGCAGCGCACGATGAACCAGACGGCCAGCGCCAACAGCATGGGAAAACCAATGAGCACGAGCGTGAGCAGGGTGGCAATACTGCCATACAACAAGCCCATCCAGAACGTGCGAATTTGGTAGCGGTAGTGCTCTTCCAGCCAGTGAGGCCCTTTGCCACGGTACACATAGGCAATGATGACCCCGATCAGCGAGGTAAACCCAACCACGAAGCTGGCCAAGTACAGTGCGTAAATTACCATGGCCATGGTGGTGTCCGGGGAGGGGGAAGGCGCTGAGGATTCTTCCTGTGAGGCGTGGCGGTCGACCACTTCGCCTTCTAGCGGGGTGTCATCGCGCATGGGCGTTCCTTCTTCGATCGGTTCTATTCCAGCATCCAGCGGACACTTCGGCTGCGCGCTATGATAGCGTGGGCGCAGCGACTTATCACGCGCGGGCGGCCCACGATGTGGTCGCGCCTAACGCGCTGCCGGGCGACAAATTTCCAGCAGGTTGCCGTCGGGGTCGCGCAGGTAGAGCGATTCAATGGGGCCGCTAGCCCCTTGGCGGGGTACGGGGCCAAGCTCGACGTCGATGGCCAACGCATCCAGATGCTGCTTGAACTCGTCCAGCGGTAGCTGGCAGCGCAGGCATAAATCCAGACTGCCCGGCGTCGGCGTGGCGGAAATGGGCGCAATATCCGTGTCAGTTTGGTGCAGGCGCAGGGCGGTATCGCCCAGCAGGAGATCGACGCGCTGAGCGTCCCGGTAGCGTACGTCCAGGCCCAATACGCGAGAGTAGAAATCCACTGCGCGACCCATATCGGTCACGGTAACCACAAGATGATCCAGACCTGAGAGCATGCCTCTTTCCTTAAATACGAACGTCAAAACCAGAGAATACGATGATGCGACGCTGTCCGCTATGCCACGCGCAAGAGTCTGCGCTGTACCATCAAGACCGTCGCCGTGATTACTACCAGTGTGCCACGTGTGCGCTGGTGTTTGTGTCTAGTGAGCAGCATTTAAGCGCCGCCGCTGAAAAAGCCGAGTATGACCAGCACCAAAACTCGCCGCAGGATACGGGATATCGACGCTTTCTGGGGCGTTTATTCACGCCGCTGGCGGAAAAGCTGGCGCCTGGCGCAAAAGGGCTGGATTTTGGTTGCGGCCCGGGGCCGACGCTCTCGGTGATGTTCGAGGAAGCGGGTTTTGAGATGGACGTGTACGACATTTTTTACGCGCCCCATGCCGTGTCGCTCAGCCGCCAGTATGATTTCATCACCGCGACCGAGGTGGTCGAACACTTGGCGGCGCCGGGCGAGGTGTTGGGTGAGCGTATCGCGCAACTCGACCATGGCGGCTATCTTGGGCTGATGACCAAGCGAGTGACGAGCCAAGAAGCCTTCGCCCGTTGGCATTACATCAACGATCCCACCCATGTCAGTTTTTTTAGCGAAGCCACCTTTCGCTGGTGGGCGGCGAAAGAGAGGTTAACAGTCGAATTTGCTGGTAATGACGTGGTAATTTTTAGAAAACACTAATTTATTCAGTGTCGGAGCGAAAAAGCATTGACTTTGCGCCTCTGAAAGCAATAATTGCGCGCCCGTTTTCTTGCCTATTCGATGTGATGGCGTGTAAACGGCAACGATTCATCCATTGAGCAAGGTGAGGTAGGCATGTCGCGGCAACTGCTGGCCATGGCGCTAGCGCCCCTATTAGGGCTGTTTATTCTTGGTATTGGCAATGGCTTTTTGGCCACGCTGATTACCGTGCGCCTGGACGCTGCGGGCGAGTCGGCGACCATGATCGGTATCGTCTCGTCGGCCTATTTCATTGGCCTCGCCATCGGGGCCATGCTCAACGACCGCCTGCTGCTGCGCATTGGCCACATCCGCGCGTACGGCAGCTTTGCATCGCTGGTCGCGGTGACCGTGCTACTGCAGGGACTGTTCTTCGATCCTTGGGCGTGGTTTGCCCTACGGCTGATTGGCGGCTGGGCGACCGTTGGGGTCTACTTGGTCATCGAAAGCTGGCTGCTCACGGCGGGTGACCAGAAAGTACGTGGACGCCTGCTGGCGCTTTATATGATTTCGCTTTACGCGGCCGGGGTGCTTGGGCAGCTCATGCTGGGGGTCACCAGTGCGATGGGCGACACAGCACCCTTCATGGTGATTGGTCTGCTGGCATCGCTATCGGTGCTACCCATGGCGATGATTCCCCGCGTCTCGCCGCTCATCGAACACGCTGAACCGCTGCCGCCGCATCGTCTCATTACCATGACGCCTACCGGCGTTATGGGCAGCCTTGGCTCTGGTATGGTGGTGGCTGCGGCCTATACGCTGCTGCCACTTTATTTACAGCGCATTGGCATGAGCGTTAACCAAGTCGGTCAAATGATGGCTGTCGTAATTTTGGGGGCCATGCTGCTGCAGTACCCCATTGGCCGTTGGTCGGACCGCCACGACCGCCAAATGGTGCTGATCGGTATCAGTGCCTTCTGCGTGGTGATTTCGGCGGCCATGCTGTGGCTGCCGCTCTCTACGCCACTGCTCGCTGTGCTGCTCTTTTTGCTGGGCGGCGGCGTCTTTGCGCTCTACCCGGTGGCAGTGAGCCATGCCGCCGACCGCGCGCCTGCAGGTGCCTTGGTGCGGATGAGCCAGGGCCTTCTGTTGATCAACTCGATTGGGGCCACCGTCAGCCCGCTGATGATTTCGCCGGTAATGACGGCAATGGGCGATGCGGGCCTATTCTGGGCATTTGGCGCGCTCAGCCTGTTCTTCGTGTTTTTCTTTGGCTGGCGCCGCAGCGTGCGCCCGGCACCGGTGCCCGTGGCACCGTTCCATGCTACGACGCCGATGACCGCCGCAGGTGCTGAGCTGGTGGTCACCGAGGAGCTGGTGCAAGGGGCGCTCGAACACGAGCACCTAGAAGACCTATCTGATGTCGTACCCGAGGTCGACGTGGCCGAGCCGGTGGTAGGGCCGCCCCAGGCAGACGAGAGCCATATCACCTACTACGACGATGTCGAAACCGAGGTGCGCAAGTAAGACGTCAAGGTGGCTATCTGCTGAGACCTTGGGCTAATGGTGTTGAAGAAATAGGGAAACTACTATCGTCGATAGTGTTTTTACTATATCACCGCGTCTGCCTGAGGTTTTGCCATGAATGTTTATGCTGCGCCGGTCCGCGATCTGCGCTTTGTGCTCGAAGAGATGCTTGCGCATCGCTCCTTGTCGCTGCCGGGATTCGAAGAAGCCACGCCAGATCTCGTCGAGGCCGTTTTGGAAGAAGCTGCGAAGCTGGCTGGCGACGTCTGGGCTCCGCTCAACGGCACCGGCGACCGCCAAGGGGCCAAGCGCCAAACTGATGGCAGCGTCACCACTCCTGAAGGCTTTGCCGCCGCCTATCACGCCTACGTCGAAGGCGGCTGGAACGGCATTGGCGTGTCGGAATCGCTGGGCGGCCAGAACCTGCCCGAAGTGGTGGCCAGCGCGGTACAGGAGATGCTCCACGGCGCAAACATGGCTCTGGGGCTGTGCCCGATGCTCACCGCCGGTGCCATCGAAGCGCTGGCTCACCACGGTAGCGATGCTCTCAAAGCCATCTATCTACCCAAGCTGGTCGAAGGGACTTGGACTGGCACCATGAACCTCACCGAACCCCAAGCGGGGTCGGACCTCTCCAAAGTGCGCACCAAAGCCGTTCCGGAAGGCGAGCACTACCGCATCAGCGGCCAAAAGATTTACATCACCTGGGGCGAACACGACGCTGCCGACAACATCATTCACCTCGTCCTTGCTCGCAAGCCCGATGCCCCGGAAGGCAATAAGGGTATTTCGCTGTTCCTGGTTCCCAAGTTCCTGGTCAATGACGACGGCTCGCTGGGCGAGCGAAATGACGTCACCTGCGCCTCCATCGAGCACAAGCTTGGCATTCACGGCTCGCCCACTTGCACGCTGAGTTTTGGTGAGAACGGCGGTGCCGTCGGCTATTTGGTGGGTGAAGAGGGGCGCGGGTTGAACCACATGTTCACCATGATGAACGAGGCGCGCCATAAGGTCGGCATTCAAGGCATTGGCGTGGCCGAGCGCGCCTGCCAACACGCCTTGGCCTACGCGAATGACCGCACCCAGGGGCGTTCGCCAAAGCAGCGCGGCGGCAGCGAATGCACGATCAGCGACCACTTCGACGTGCGTCGAATGCTGCTCTCCATGCGCGCCCGCACCGACGCGCTGCGTGCACTGGCACTCTACTGTGCCGGACAGCTAGATATCGCCCGTCATGCAGAGAGCGAGGCCGAACGCCAAGCCGCCCAGGCCTGTGCCGATGTGCTGATTCCCATCGTCAAGAGCTTCTCGACGGACCAAGCGGTGGATATCGCGTCCATGGGCGTGCAGGTACACGGCGGCATGGGCTACGTGGAAGAGACCGGCGCTGCCCAGTTATTGCGGGATGCGCGCATTGCGCCTATCTATGAAGGCACCAACGGCATTCAAGCGCTGGACTTGGCTGGTCGAAAATTGCAGCGAGACGGCGGCGCGGCACTCTCGGCGCTGATCGATGACGTGCATAAAACGGCCGAAACGCTGCGGGGTGACGCGTCGCTGGCCAGCATGGGCAGTGCGCTCGCGGCAGGCGCTGACGACCTGCGCGTCGCCATGGCTTTGGTGCTGGAGCAGGGCCGCGCCCCTGAGCACGGCCCCGATGCCATACAGGCTTACGCGACGCCGCTGCTTAACCTGGCCGGGCACCTACTGTGCGCTTGGCAAATGGGCATTGCAGCGCTGCACGCCCAACAGGCTGTACAAGGCGGCAGCGATGAGCCGTTTTACCGCACCAAGCTGTGCAGCGCCGAGTTTGCCATTCACCAATGGCTGCCGGTGGGCCGCGCCCAGCGTGCCGTGATCGAGGCCGGCTGGCACTGTTTCAGCCAGTTTGACAGCCACCTTGCCCACTAGCCCCGCCGCCGCCTTTTAGGCGGCGGTGTTCATCAGGCATCGCCGATTGGCGAACGTCGCGCATACTAAGTTCTTCAATAATAAAACCAAGAGTGCAGGAACCGATCATGACCTCCATCTTTGAACGAGACTTACCGCCAACCGCTGCCAACCATGTGCCGCTCTCGCCGCTTACCTTTATCGAGCGCTCGGCGGCCATCTATCCCGATTATCCGGCTGTGGTGCATGGCACGACGCGCCGTACCTGGGCAGAGACCTGGACACGCTGTCGCCAGCTCGCCTCGGCGCTGGATAAGCGTGGCATTCAGCCAGGGCAGACGGTGGCCGCCATGCTGCCCAATATTCCCGCCATGTTCGAGGCGCACTTTGGCGTGCCGCTCGCGGGCTGCGTGCTGAATACGCTGAATATTCGTCTCGATGCCGACGCGATTGGCTACATGCTGGCCCACGGCGAAGCCAAAGCGATTCTAGTGGATCCTGAGTTTGCCGAGGTGATTCAGGCGGCGGTGGCCAAATTGGAAAGCAAGCCGCTGATCATCGACGTGGCCGACCCGGAGTTCCTGGGCGAGACCCAAGGCATCGGCGAGCTGGAGTACGAGTCGCTGCTGGCCGAGGGAGATCCTGAGTATGCCTATCAACTGCCGAGCGACGAGTGGCAGGCCATTTCACTGAATTACACGTCGGGGACCACGGGCAAACCCAAAGGCGTGGTGTATCACCATCGTGGCGCCTACCTGAACGCGGTGAGTAATATTCTCGAGTGGGCCATGCCCCATCACCCGGTGTACCTGTGGACGCTGCCGATGTTCCACTGCAACGGCTGGTGTTTCCCCTGGACCATTGCCGCCAATGCAGGCGTCAGCGTGTGCCTACGCAAAGTCGACCCCAAACGCATCACCGATCTGATCGCCGAAGAGGGCGTCACCCACTTTAGCGGCGCGCCTATCGTGCTCAACGGGCTGGTCAACCTGCCCGCCGATCAAAAGCGGGTGTTCGATCATCCGGTGAAAGTGACCACCGCAGGGGCTGCGCCGCCCGCCTCGGTGATTGCCGGAGTGGAAAAGCTGGGCATCGAAGTGACCCATGTGTACGGGCTCACCGAGGTGTATGGCCCGGTGACCGTGTGCGCTTGGCGCGAGGCGTGGAACGAGCTGCCGCTGGAATCCCGCGCTAAAATCAAAGCCCGCCAAGGGGTGCGTTACCACATGCTGGAAGCGCTCTGTGTCGCCGATCCGGTGACGTTAGAACCCGTCGCCAAAGATGGCCAGACCATGGGCGAAATCCTGATGCGTGGCAACAACGTCATGAAGGGGTATCTCAAAAACGCCGAGGCGACGGAAAAAGCGCTGGAGGGCGGCTGGTACCACACGGGCGACTTGGCGGTATGGCATGCCGATGGCTATATCGAGATCAAAGACCGCTCGAAAGATATCATCATCTCCGGCGGTGAAAACATCTCTACCATCGAAGTGGAAGATGCCATTTACAGCCATCCCGCGGTGGAAGAGGCTGCCGTGGTCGCAAAGCCGGACGACAAGTGGGGCGAAACGCCCTGTGCGTTCGTGAAATTGAAAATAGGCTACGGCGAAGTCACCGAGGCGGATATTATCGCCCACTGCCGTAAGCATCTTGCGAGCTTTAAAGTGCCGAAAACGGTGGTGTTTAGCGAACTGCCGAAAACGTCCACGGGCAAAATTCAAAAATTCGTGCTGCGTGAAGAAGCCAAACAGCACCAGCCAGGGGAGTCGAAATGAGCGAACAACGGATTGGCGTCGTAGGCGCAGGCACCATGGGGCAGGGCATTGCCCAGGTGGTCGCGGCCAGTGGCTTTAACGTGCGGCTGTACGATGTCGCCGACGAGCAGCTCACCCGCGCCAAGAGCGCGATCGATAAAGGGTTCGAGAAGCTCGTTACCAAAGAGAAGATGACCGCTGAGGGCAAACAGGAGGCGCTGGCTCGGCTTTCGACCACCACGGCGCTAGATGCGCTTAGCGACTGCAGCGTGATTATCGAAGCTGCCCCCGAGCAGCCTGCGTTGAAAGAGAAACTGTTTCGCGATCTCAGCCATCTGAGCAGCGATGCCATTCTGGCCTCTAACACGTCTTCGCTGTCACTCACCCGCCTGGCCGCGGTGTGCGAGCGCCCTGAGCGGGTAGTGGGCATGCACTTCTTCAATCCGGTGCCGGTACTCAAGCTGGTGGAAGTGATTCGCGCCGAGCAGACCTCGGATGCCACCGTGGAGCGCATCGAAGCGCTGGCCAAGGCGCTTGGCAAAACCGCCGTGCCGGTAGGCGACGCGCCGGGCTTTGCCGTGAACCGCCTGCTGGTGCCGATGATCAACGAAGCCGCGTTTATCGTGCAGGAGGGCACCGCGACACCGGAAGCCATCGATGACGCCATGAAGCTAGGTGCCGCGCACCCCATGGGGCCGCTGGCGCTGGCGGATTTGATTGGCCTGGATGTGTGCTTGGCGATTATGGACGTGCTGCAGGAAGGCTTTGGCGACCCGAAATACCGCCCCTGCCCGCTGCTCAAACGCATGGTGGCCGCAGGTTACCTGGGGCGTAAGAGCGGCCGTGGGTTCTATATCTACGAGTAGCCAGCGGCTGGGTCGAAGCGCGACAAAAGAAGTGATTGCCACCCAACCAAGCGTTCGCTAGGGTTGAGTGGTTACCACTTCTACGCGCAATAACAATCAAGGAGCCACTATGAGCGACGCAGTGATCGAGAAGGTTGATAACGACGGCGTGGTGCGCCTGACCATCAATCGCCCCAAAGCCTTGAACGCGTTGAACAGCGACGTGCTCAGCGCCTTGGAAGCGCATTTGGTCGAACTCGAAGCGCACCCCAGCCTGCGGGCGGTGTTGATTACCGGTGCTGGAGAAAAATCCTTTGTAGCCGGAGCCGATATCACCGAAATGCGTGATAAAACTCCCGAAGAGGCCCGCGCCTTTGCCAGCCAAGCGCTGCGTACCATCAAGCGTCTTGAAACGCTGCCCGTGCCGGTGGTCGCGCTGGTCAACGGGTTTTGCCTTGGCGGCGGCTGCGAACTGGCGCTGGCCTGTGACTGGGCCGTCGCCAGCGACAACGCCGTCTTCGGCCAGCCGGAAGTCTTGTTAGGCGTCATTCCTGGCTTTGGCGGCACCCAGCGTCTGCCGCGTCGTGTCGGCCCCGCCATGGCGATCGATCTGGTTACCACCGGGCGCAAAATCGATGCCCAGGAAGCGCTGCGCATTGGCCTCGTGAACCGCGTGATGCCCCAGGCCGAGCTTGCGAGCTATGTCGAAGAGCTCACCAAGCAGCTGAAGGGCAACGGCCCGCAGTCGGTCCGCGGTGCCAAACAAGCCGTCCACGACGGCATGGACCAGGATCTCGATAGCGCCCTGGCCCTGGAAACCAGCCTATTCGCCTTCTGCTTTGCAGGACAAGAGCAGAAAGAGGGCATGAGCGCCTTTGTCGAGAAGCGCAAACCCAACTTCTAAGTTTTCTTTTTCGTGTTTGGTTCATTTAAGGGGTGGCGTTTGCGTCATCCCTTATTTTATTCTCAGGCTTACGATTTTTTGATAAGCCGGAGTCATCGCGATGGAGTGGGTTGCCTTTCTTCTCGCCGCGCTGGGGTTTGCCTATTTACCCGGACCGGCGATGTTGTACACCGCTGCGCAAACGCTGGGACGCGGTCGGCGCGCAGGCTGGTTGGCGGTGACTGGCGTGCATTTAGGCTGCTACGTGCATGTGGTGGCTGCCGCTTTTGGTTTGGCTCTACTGTTCGCCGCCATTCCGCCTGCCTATCTTGCGATGAAGGTCATCGGTGGCATTTATTTACTTTGGATGGGGGTGCGCTTATGGCAACAAGGTATCCGGACGAACGCTGAGGAGCTGCCGCTCGCGACCACCAGACGGGTACTGCGCGATAGCTTTTTAGTGGAGGTACTGAACCCTAAAACGGCGCTCTTCTTTGTGGCCTTTTTGCCGCAATTTGTGCAGCCCGACAGCGCCATGCCGGTGGCATGGCAGCTCCTTTGGTTAGGCATTGCTACCAACGTTTTGTTCTCATCAGCGGATGTGGTGGTAGTGCTGTTAGCCAGCCCACTGCGTGCATGTCTGCAAACGTCTCACGGCTCTTCCAAGCTGATTCAGCGAATGGGAGGCGGTGTGTTGATGGGACTCGGAGGGAATACGCTGGTCCAGGCGGCACGGTAGGGCCATTCATTGTTATGTTCAACGTAAGGAGCGCAGCATGTTAGACCTATATATCGCTAACAAGAACTACTCTTCCTGGTCGCTGCGCCCTTGGGTGTTGCTGAAGGCGCTGGAGATCCCCTTTAACGAGCACTTGATGCCTTTCGAGGGTGGCTTTGGGGAGAGCCTCGCGACGTTCAAGCGCTTTTCACCGTCTGGCTTGGTGCCATGCCTAGTGGATAGCGAGCACAGTGTGGCCGTATGGGACTCGCTGGCGATTGTGGAGTATGTGGCGGAAACACACTCCAACGTATGGCCTCGGGCACGTGCTGCGCGGGCGTGGGCACGCTCTGCCAGTGCTGAGATGCACAGTGGCTTTGGCGCGCTGCGGGATGAATGCTCCATGAACTGCGGCGTTCGCGTGACAATGAACGCGCTCTCTCCAGGGCTGAAAAGTAATTTGGCCCGGTTGGATGCGCTGTGGCAAGAAGGGCTCGAGCATTTTGGCGGCCCGTTTCTGGCAGGCGAGCACTTTACTGCGGTGGATGCGTTTTACGCCCCTGTTGCGTTTCGGATACAAACCTTCAACCTGCCGCTAAGCGATGCCTCACTTGCCTATGTAAAGCGCCTATTGGCACTACCCGCCATGCAGGAGTGGTACGAGGCTGCCTTAAAAGAGACGTGGCGCGAGCCGATGCATGAAGAGGAAACGGTGAAAAACGCCACGCTCATTAGCGATGAACGCAGCGCCGCAGGAGAGCCATAAATCCGCTACACTGCGCGCCACTTCTTTTTCGAACGAGACCTTCGCCATGGCGCTGAGCGCTACCCCTTATAAAGTCGACGTTAACCTGACCGACCTGGACCGCAGCGTTTTCGAAACGCTGCGCTTTACGGTGGCTCGCCACCCCTCCGAAACGGAAGAACGTTTATGCGCTCGGCTGATTGCTTATGTCCTATGGTACAGCGAATCGCTGGCATTTGGACGTGGGTTATCGGATGTCGACGAACCCGCCTTATGGGAAAAAAGCCTGGATGGCCGAGTGCTGCACTGGATCGAGGTCGGTCTACCCGACGCCGAGCGTTTGATCTGGTGCTCGCGCCGCGCTGAGCGGGTGTCCCTGCTGGCGTATGGCCGCGTCGATATCTGGGAGAGTAAGGTGCTACCGGCCGTTGCCTCACTGAAAAATGTTCACGTCGCAGGGTTGCCGCAAGAGGCGCTGGCCACCGTTGCTGCAGATCTTCCCCGTGCGATTAATTGGGCCGTCATGGTTAGCGACGGTTCGCTGTTCATCACCGATGAAAATGGCCAGCATGAGATCACCCCGCAGTGGCTATTGCGGGAGCGTTGAAGCATCTTGTGCTAAGTTTTGATGGTCGGGCGATGGGTCTGCCCGCCATGAAAGGGACTTCTTTTGGGCACGGTGGATGCGACAAAGCAATGTAGCTTGCTATCTAATTGTGTAATTACATACAATCAGCAATGTTTGTTGTTCCCCTGTGTCCCTGACTACCTGCTTCAGCACTCAACTCAAGGAATGAGCCATGATGCCCTCTGTTCTATGTTCCCGCGTTGCCCGTGGTAACGCCCCTGTTCATCAGAAAAAGCGCTACGCAGGAGGTCTCCGTAAAGCCATCCTGCCGCTGGTGCTGCCTATGACCCTGCTGCCCGCCGTGGCGCCCGCCGACGACAGTGCGCTGTCCATCAAGTTCGAAAACGATGGGTTTGCCAGCAGTGATGATGGTCACTTTACCAGCGGTTTCGAGCTGAACTGGATGTTTACCCCCGAGCCGCAAAGCTGGACCCAGCGTTTGGCTGTGGCGTTACCCGATAGCCTGATTGGCGAAGCGGATCGCGCCTCGTATCGCTTGGTACATCAAATTTACACTCCCAATGTGATCGAGCGCCGCGACTTGATCGAAGACGACCGCCCCTATGCGGGGTTAGTGTACGGGGGCGTGTCGCTTTACGAGGATAAAGCGGTAGGCCGCTGGCAGCAGGCGACGGATCTGCATCTAGACGTTGGTTTGGTGGGGCCTTCATCACTGGCAGACAGTATTCAGCGCGAAGTGCACCGCGTGACCGACAGCGACCGTCCGCGCGGTTGGCGTAACCAGCTGGGTGACGAGGCCATCCTCAACCTGACCATGCGCCGCCAGTGGTGGCATGATGCGCCATTGGCCGGCAAGCAGTTTTCTCATGGGCCAAGCGTTGGCGCGGCGCTGGGTAATTTGTATACCTACGCCAGCGCGGGTTATAGCGTGCGTTGGGGGGACGATGCGCAGGGAGTGCCGACGCTAACGCCCAATCCTGGCAGCCGCCATCAGCTCGAGGGCACCCGCGGGTGGCAGTGGTACCTGTTTGCGAACGTGGAAGGGTACTACATGGCGCAAAACCTGACGCTCGATGGCAACACTTTCCGCAACAGCCACTCGGTCGATCGCAACGAATGGGTGGCCGAGGCGTCTGCCGGGTTGGCACTGGCCTGGGATGCGTGGCAGGTGACCTACGCGGCCGTTCAGCGGACCCGAGAATTCGATGGGCAAGACGAGCAGGATAAATTTGGCGCACTAACACTCACCAGACGCTTTTAAGACCTTCATCGATAGCCGGTGGGCGCGGCTTTAGGGGCTAATAGGGGGAGGGCGATGGCCAATCAGTATCCTCACACGCCAGATGGCCGCTATTTCGTTGCCAAGAATCGGCTTTGGCGTTGCACCGACCCGCGCCTCTCGGAAGGGGAGAAGCGCCTCCATATCAAAGCGCTGATGAAAGCGCGTCGGGCGGTACGCAGCGCTCAGCAACAGGAAGATGAACATGCGCTGCGCCAAGCGCGTCAAGCGGTACAAGCAGCGAAAGAAGCGTTAGGGGAGCGCGGGCCCGTATGGTGGGAAGATGGCGCGCCTGATGAGGGTGGCCTTGCGCCTCACAATAGCTCCTACGCCCAGTGGTGGGCGTCGCGCTCCTAACCCACGGTTGCTACCCTGAGCAGTGGAAGAGATAGATGTCTTCACTTAGGAGTAGTGACATATGGAGATGGTTTTTTTTAGCAGTTGGGAAAGTTTAGGTCGCACGCTGATCGTAGGCGTGCTTGCCTACGCGGTGCTGATCGTATTTTTACGCTTGTCAGGCAACCGTACGCTTTCCAAAATGAACGCCTTCGATCTGATTGTGACAGTGGCGTTGGGGTCGACGCTGGCCACGGTACTGTTGTCCAAAGACGTGGCGCTGGCCGAAGGGGCGCTGGCGTTGGGGTTACTGATTTCTCTACAGTTCATAATTACGTGGCTAAGCGTGCGCGTGAGCTGGGTCAAACGGGTAGTCACCGGTGAGCCGCTCTTACTGCTGTACGAGGGCGAGCTGTTGCTCGACGCGCTCTACAGGGCGAGGGTAACACGCGATGAAGTTCGCTCTGCCGTGCGCAGTAGCGGGTTAGCCAGCCTCGACGCTGCCCAGGCGGTCGTGCTGGAGACCGATGGCTCGCTGAGTGTGGTGAAGCGTAGTCGCCGAGCAGATGAGTCCAGTCTGGCTGGCGTGCGAGGGGCTAGGTGTGAAGGCTGGGAGCGATAGTCATCGTTCACGGCGAGCTTCGACGATGGTACGCTGCGCTCCCTCTTTCTATTACCGTGCAAGGGCAACCCGTGAACGTAAAAGCGGATCTTTCGATTTTGGACATCATCGGCCATTTGTTGATTTGGGTGGTATTGACCCTGATTACCTTTGGCATCGCGCTGTTTTTCTTTCCTTATTCGTTTGCTCGCTTCGTGATCAATCGCACCCGTGTGATCGATAACACGACGGGCATCGAGCGGAGAATGGTGTGCGATATCAATATTTTCAGTAATTTGGGGCATATCATTCTATGGATGGTGATCTCGTTTCTCACCTTGGGACTTGGTTATATTTTCTACTTTTACCGGGTGTGGAACTACGCCCTGAATAACGCTCGCCTGCAGTAATCTCTCCGGTTGTACTTCCCAACAGCGCCACGACACTCCCTCTGCCGAGCATCGGCAGGGGAGTGTGTGTCATTGACAACCCATGTACAACTCCCTATATTTGCGTGAATAAAAATTACTATCATTAATATTAATATTCGCTCCGGGATCTACATGATGAAAACCACACCTAGCTTTCGACTGCGGTCACTTGGCGTTGCGGTCGCCCTTGCGTCTGCTGCTTCGGTATCGGCAGCCAATGCACAAGACAATGCGTCTGATAGCGTCAATTTAGAAACAGTGGAAGTGACTGCAGACGCTGCAGGCCGCTTTGGTTATAGCGACGCCGAGCGCGAACCTGGCGTAGGCAAGTTGGATGTTCCCCTGGCCGAGCAGCCTTACTCCATGTCCGTCATCGACCAGGAGTTCATTCAGGATAGCGGTGCTAAAAACATTCAGGATGCACTGCTTTATACTCCCGGCGTCTATGCGGGCAACTTTGGCTTCGACACCCGTGGCGACAGCGCCAAAGTGCGCGGGCTGGATGCCGGTCGCTATTTGGATGGCCTGCGTCAAGTATACGGTTCTTACAATACGGTTCGCACCAATGTATACGCTCTAGAAAGCGTAGAGGTGCTACGCGGTCCCTCTTCCATGCTGTACGGTCAAGCGGATCTGGGCGGTATCATCAACGGTGTCTCGAAGCTGCCGCAAGAGGAGCGCAGCGGTGAAATATGGGCCCAGTATGGCTCTTATGACCGCAAGCAGCTCGCAATGGACGTGACGGGGGCCGCTGATGAGGATGGTGAGTTTCTGTATCGGCTCGTCGCGTTGACCCGCGATAGCGATACCCAGGTCGATCACGTCGAAGATGATGGCTATTTGTTTGCGCCTTCATTTACCTGGCGCCCCAGCGATGACACCCATATCACGCTGCTGTTCAATCGTCAGGAGAACAAGGGGCAGGTGTCGGCACAGTTTCTTCCCCAAGTAGGCACCTTGGAACCAGGGTCACTCGGCTTCATTGGCTCGGAACGCTTCGTCGGAGAGCCTGGTTGGGATCGTTATGACCGCGAAAAAACCGAAACCACGCTGTTCGTCGATCATCAGCTCAACGATGACTGGGCGTTTGCCGCCACCGCGCGCTATACCGACTCCAGTACCGAGACCCGCGAGCACTGGGTCGACATTCCCAGTATTCCCGATGCGGATGGCAATGTCAGTCGCACCATTTTTACGGCGGATGCCCAAACGCGTATTCTCAATATGGATGCTCGTCTGGAAGGCTCGTTCGAACTCGGTAACACCCAGCACACGCTCATTGCGGGTGTCGACCGTCAGGACGCCCGCTGGTCGCAGGATAACTATAGTTCGGTGCCCGGTGGTGGTGGTCAGTTCAACGTCTACAACCCCCAATATGGCAACTTGCAGTTAGATTCATTGAACCCCACCGATCGTCCGGATAATGAAATCGAGCAGGTCGGCATCTACGTAGCCGACCATATCGAGGTAGGGCCGGTGGTGGTGTCTGCTGGCCTGCGTCGTGACTGGGCGGAGAACCGGACGCTGGCGCTGTCTGGGCCGGATACCGTCAGCGATGAGGGCGAAACCACGGGCCGCGTGGGGTTGATGTACCGTTTCGATAACGGTTTCTCGCCTTACGTGAGCTATTCGGAAGCGTTTGCCATGAACCTGGGTACCGACGGGACGGCCAATCCGAGTCCGTTGAAACCCACGACCGGTGACCAAGAAGAGGTTGGTTTCAAGTACGTCTCTCCTGATCAATCGTTGGCCATTAGCGCTGCCTATTTCGATATTACGCAGCAAAACCGTATTAGCGACGGCGTTACCCCCGGCGGTGTCGAACAGCTAGGTGCCGTGGTCGATGGCTGGGAACTACAGGTCAACAAGCGCTGGCAGCAGTTTGAGACCCAGGTGGCCTACACTAACTTGAACGCTAGCAACGATAGTACCGGCACGCGGTTACCCTACGTAGCCGAAGAGCAGGCTTCCTGGTGGAACCGCCTGTACGTTGGCAGTAACTGGCGTATTGGCGCTGGCGTGCGCTATGTCGGTGACAACGTCGGCTCTGGCGGTGCGCCGGTGGTGCCCTCTAGCACGCTATACGATGCAATGGTCGGTTACACTATGGGCGAGTGGGACTTCTCGGTGGACCTGAAAAATGCCACCGATGAAGAGTACGTCTCCTGGTGCCGTTATGACGGCGGCGACTGTGGCTACGGCGACCGCCGCAGCGTCACGGCCAACGTACGCTATCAGTTTTAAGGTAAACGATGCGTGACGCGCGTTGGCGAAACGTCACATACACAACGGGGCCTGCTCATCGCAGGCCCCGTTGTTTTTTGGAACTCGACGTGATGCCACGGTTAGTGTGGCCGCTTGATCAGCAGCTTCACTAAACGCCGCACGATAGGGGAGACTAGATTGATGACCGGCAGCGCGACGGCAAAGGCAAACAGCCACGCTTTGAGCCAAATCATCACGATTCCCTCGACGAGGCCCACGTTATACAACGTAATCACCAGCGACATGATGCATGACATGAATAGCGCCATCAGGCATGAAAATATCAGCTGGGCGTATTTCGGATCGAACATCGTGCGTTTCCTAAATACGCGAATCAACGCTTGTCTTCGGTTTTTTCAGTAAAATCGCTGGCGTCATGGCGCTCGTGAAGCTGCTCGCTGGGCTCGCCCCAGGTGCGGTTCACCATACGGCCTCGCTGTACTGCGGGGCGGGCATCTATCTCTTCCGTCCAGCGCAATACGTTGGTGTACGTATGCGCTTCTAGGAACTCGGCCGCCTCGTATACGCGGTTCTTAACCAGCGCGCCGTACCAAGGGTGAATTGCCATGTCGGCAATCGTGTATTCATCGCCCGCCATGAAGCGGTTGTCGGCCAAGTGACGATCCAGCACGTCTAGCTGACGTTTGACTTCCATGGTGTAGCGGTCGATCGGATATTGGTACTTCTCTGGTGCGTAGGCGTAGAAGTGTCCAAAGCCGCCGCCCAGCATCGGTGCGCTGCCCATTTGCCAGAACAGCCAAGAGAGACACTCGGTGCGCTTGGCGGGGTCTGTCGGCAGGAACTCTCCGTATTTCTCCGCGAGGTACAACAAGATGGCCCCTGATTCGAACACGCGCTGGGGTGGGGTCACGCTGTGATCCATCAGCGCCGGGATCTTCGAATTGGGATTCACCTCGACGAAGCCACTACCAAACTGATCGCCTTCGCCGATTTGAATCAGATGCGCATCGTATTCGGCGGCGGTGACGCCTTTTTCAAGCAGCTCTTCGAGCATGACCGTCACTTTGACGCCGTTAGGTGTCGCCAACGAATAGAGCTGTAGGGGGTGCTTACCAACGGTTAGCGGCTTTTCGTGGGTCGCGCCTGCCACCGGGCGGTTGATATTGGCAAACTTGCCGCCGTTGCCCGGCTCCCACTTCCAAACCCGCGGTGGCGTGTAGGTCGTATCGCTCATAATAGCCTCGCTGTTGAACAGGTGATAAGTGCAGTACCAATTGCCTAGCTTGCTAAGTTGTGTCTTTTTAATGGGGACGTAAAACCTGGGTACAAGGGTAGTTCGCGTGTTCGTCAAATAAAAATATACAGGGCGTATAGGGGGACTGACGGTAGGAGCTGTCTGGATGACCCGCAAGGGTAAAAGAAAGCGCAGAGCAGATGCAGTGTCGCCGCCTTGCCGATTGGCAAGGCGGCAAAGAGAGCGGCTTTACACCAGTGTCAGCGTGACATCGATGTTGCCACGAGTGGCATTGGAGTAGGGGCAAACGATATGCGCTTTATCGACCAGTGCCCGCGCAACGTCCTTCTCAAGACCCGGCAAGCTGATTTTTAGCTCTACTTCGATCCCAAACCCCGTGGGGATAGCGCCAATGCCTACGCTACCATCGATCTGAGTATCTGTGGGCAGTTTGACTTTTTCTTGGCTGGCCACGTGCTTCAGCGCGCCTAGAAAGCAAGCGGAGTAGCCTGCCGCAAACAGCTGCTCTGGGTTGGTGCCGTCGCCACCTGCGCCACCCAGCTCTTTGGGGGTGCTCAGTTTGACATCCAGCGCGCCATCGGAGGACTTGGCATGGCCTTCACGGCCACCCTTGGCGTGAGCATGTGCACGATAAGCAATCGTTTCAATCGACATAGACGTCTCCTTTTTTGGTCGTTAAGTGGGTCATGCTGGGATAATGATCTGTTTTAATTTAGTCCAGCTTTGTTTTGCGCGCAATATAATTGAGCGGAAAAACGTTTCCCATTGAAAAAGCGGGTCGTCATTTTGCTTTTTGCAAACTCTCACGCAGCTGTACTAAGTCCTCTTTGAGCTGCGTCAGGGCCTCGACCGATTTCTCACTGGCATTCACTACGCAGCTAGGGATGTGGCGAGCCTGTTCGCGCAGCGCCCGGCCTTTGTCGGTGAGAAAGAGCTCGACGACGCGCTCATCTTGCACGCTGCGCTGGCGGCGCAGTAGCTGGTCCGCCTCCAAGCGTTTGAGCAGTGGAGTGAGTGAGCCAGGGTCCGTCAGCAGTCGCTTACTCAGCGCGCCAACGGTAATGCCATCTTCTTGCCATAGCACGAGCATGGCGAGGTATTGCGGGTAGGTCAGCCCTAGCTCTTTCAAAAGTGGTTTATAGATTTTGGTCATCGTCAACGACGTTGAATAGAGGGCGAAACAGAGCTGGTGATCGAGCTCAAGTTCGCTGCAAGGGTCTAACGCAGGCATGTGGACTCCCAGACGAAATGCATAGTGGGTAATGTAGCGCGCCAAACGATGAGTGGCTATCCCTAGACGTTGGTCGTAAGTGAGCAGTTTTGTTTTGACACCCCGCCAAGCGATCGCTAGCCTTCGCTTATTGAATGTTACCGGTAACAAAAAAGGCGTAACCCGTCGATTAGCCGCAGCATTCATATTGACGCGTTATTCGATAAAGCGAATGAAGACGCGGCTCGCTCGGGTGGCAGATAAACGCTCAGCATCTCAGTACACCACTGCTCAACATTTAACAACAATGAATGTTTGGAGATAACGTCATGACAGCGATTTGGCGCAGCACGCTTACTCTGGTAGGCGCAACGACTCTGACCTTTGGTATGGCTCATGCCCAAAGTCCCGAGCTTTCCGATCCGCCCGCCATCGAAGGGGATATCGTCGCCGACCACGGTAGCCACACGCTTCGTATGGGTATTGGTTTGTCGGAAACGTCCCCGCAGTTTCTCTCTAGCCAATACTTTGGCGAGATTCTAGAGCAGCGCACCGAAGGCCGTATCACGGTCAACGTGTTCCCCAACAGCCAGTTGGGCGACGATGTTCAGATGATGGAAATGCTGCAGACCGGCACGCTAGACATGACCTATCCCTCCAGCTCAGCCACCACTGGCTACGTTGAAGAGCTGTCTGCTTTTGATCTGCCGTTCCTGCTGCCCAGCCGTGAAGCCGCCATTGCCGTCATGCAGAGTGACGTAGCGCAGGAAATGCTGGATAAGTTCGAGGGTACCGGCCTGAAAGCATTGACGTTCTCTGAGAATGGCTACCGTCAGCTCTCCAACAGCGCGCGTCCGGTCGAATCGCCGGAAGACGTCGCCGGTTTGGACGTTCGCGGTTTGAGCGTGCGCACCATGCAGAATCCGGTGCACTTGGCGATTTGGGAAGCATTAGGTGCTAACCCCACGCCGATGGCGTTTGGCGAGCTGTTCTCTGCCCTAGAGCAGGGCGTGGTCGATGGCCAGGAAAATCCCTGGAGCACCATCCTGACATCCAACTTCAACGAAGTTCAGGATTACGGCACCGAAACTCGTCACGTTTATACACCGTTCATCATGATGTTGTCCGAGCGTACCTGGGACCGTATGGCACCCGAGTACCAAGAGCTGGTGCTTGAAGCCGCGCGTCAATCCGCCGAGTACGAAATTCAGCTCTCTGCTGAGTATGACGACTGGTCCCGTGAGCAGTTAGAAGCCCGCGGTATGCAAATCACTCGCCTGAGCGATGAGCAACTGGCCGCGTTCCAAGACGCCGTGCAGCCCGTTTATGAAGAGTGGGCACCGCGCATTGGCGAAGATCTGATCGCTGAAATTCAACAGATCGTTGAAGATGCCAGCAACTAATACGCACCATTAAGCGCGCCATCGGGCAGGCCATTGTGCCTGCCCGACTTGTCAGTGCCCTTGGAGTTCTTATGACATCCTCCTCAACACCTCCCAACGCTGATCCCTCTTTGGCAGCGCCCATCATGGAAGATCCTTCGGTTTACCTGGACGATCCCAATCGCAAGCTGCTGGAAATCGATACCGACACGCGCCAGGGCCCTGCGCTGTTTCGCTGGTTAACGCTGGGTATGGAATATCTGATTGGCATGATCTTGGTGGCGTTGATCGTCGCGGTGTCGAGCAACGTGGTGGGCCGCTCGCTGTTCAACCACTCGCTCCCCTGGGTCGATGAGCTGGCGCGCATGCTGTTCATTTGGCTGGTCTTCATTGGTGCGGCGGCCGCGTTCGCCCGCTATGAACATATTGCTGTGGATGCGCTGGTGCGGCGTCTGCCGCTGCGCTTCGCACACATGCTCTACTGCCTGCAGCACCTGATCATTACGGGTTTGATGCTAGTGATGGTGTTTGGTGGTTATCAAGTCTTGTCACGCTCCAGCGGTCGCTCGGCCATCATGGGCGTGCCGCTCAGCCTTGTGAGTCTTTCCCTCGTGCTATGCGTTGCCTTCATTGCCGCCGTGTCACTGTGGCGGGTATGGATGAGCATACGCGTGATCGTTCAACCACACGACCCATCGACCAAAGCGCAAGGGGAGTAATCGACATGCTGTGGATTTTTCTGGCTATTTTATTGGTCTCGATCATCATCGGCTTACCTATCGCTTTTGGTTTGGGAGTCGCGGCGCTGGTGATGGCCGTCCTATCGGATATTCCGCTCTCCATCCTGATCGAGCAGTCCATCCGTGGGGTGAATAGCTTCCCGCTACTGGCCATTCCGTTCTTTATTTTGGTCGGCGAGGTCATGAGTAACGGCGGCATCGCGCGCCGTTTGATGGAGTTAGCCGGTGCGCTGGTCGGCTTCATGCGCGGTGGCTTGGGGCAAGTGGCCATCACTGGCTCGATGTTCTTTGGCGGCATCAGCGGCTCGGCAGTGGCCGATACAGCGGCCACTGGCTCGATGATGATTCCCTCGATGAAGCAGCAGGGCTACACCGCTGCCAACGCCACGGCGATCAATACCGTTTCATCGGTGATCGGGATCATCATTCCTCCTTCCATTCCACTGATTCTGTACGGCATCGTAACGGAAACGTCCATTAGCCGCCTGTTCATCTCCGGTATCGTTCCGGGGTTACTCATCGGTGCGGCCTTGATGGTCACCACCTTCATTCTGGCCAGCAAGCAGGGTGGCGGGGTGCGGCAATTTCGCTGGGACGTGCTCTGGAAAGCCTTCAAAGACGCTTGGCTGGCCCTGGTGCTACCGGTCATCGTGATTGGCGGCATCATTGGCGGTGTGTTTACGGCCACCGAAGCGGCGGTCGCTGCACTGCTTTACTCGCTGGCAATTTCGCTGCTGGTGTATCGTGAGTTCAAACTCTCAGAACTGGTCGGCATGCTGATTCGTACCGCCAGGCTCTCCGGTATGGTGATGATGCTGTTGGCCTTTGCCACCGTGATTGCCTGGTTCTTGACCATCAATATGGTCCCGCAAACCCTGGTACGTCAGGTACAGGCGATTACTGAAGAGCCTTTTTTGCTGCTGCTGATCGTGGCGGCCCTGCTTCTGATCGTCGGTTTCGTGATGGATCTGACCCCGGCCATGGTCATCATGGCGCCGATGCTGGCACCTATCGTCACCTCGGTGGGTGTGGATGCCGCTTACTTTGGCGTGCTCATGGCCTTCATTCTGGGAATTGGGCTACTCACGCCGCCGGTGGGCACCTGTCTTTACGTGGGCTGTGGCGTGGGTAAAGTCTCCATGGAGTCTTTGGTCAAGGCCATGTTGCCTTACTATGCCGCGCTGCTTGTGGTGCTGGTGCTGCTCATCGCCTTTCCAAGCATCGTGACTTGGTTGCCCGACCTCACCGCCGTGCGCGGTAACTGATAGGAGCCGCGTGTGACGACTGATTCAAATCATAACGGCTCATATCGCATTCTCGTCATGGGGGTTTCTGGATCGGGAAAATCGCATATTGGTCAGCAGTTGGCTGCGACGCTAGGTGCCACCTTCATCGATGGCGATGATCATCACTCGCCCGCTAACGTGGCCAAAATGGCCAGCGGCACACCGCTAAACGACGATGACCGCCGCGACTGGTTGGCAACTCTGGCCATGCTGTTTGCTGAGTTCAAAGCGCGAGGCGAATCGGTGGTGATTGCCTGCTCTGGTCTCAAGCGGCGCTACCGCGACCGCTTGCGAAAAGGGGATAGCGAACTGCGAATTTTGTACCTGGAAGGCACCCACGAGCTACTGCGGAAGCGCTTGGAAACCCGAGCCGGGCACTTTTTCAAAGGCGATAACATGTTGGCCAGCCAATTGGCCGACTTGGAGCCGCCCCAGGTAGACGAAGCCGTGACGCTCCCCATCAGCTTAACGCCTGCGGTGATCGTGGAACGTTTTAGCGCTACGCTCGCGCCCACGCCGCGCCGCTCATTAGGCTAAAGGAAGGGATAGGCGGCGGGCCCTGCTATTCGCTATGGTAGGGTTCGAGCGCCATCCATTGTACAAGGCAGCGACGCCATTGAAGAAAAAACGCCCTACATTACAAGATATTGCTGATCGCGTTGGTGCCACCAAGATGACCGTTAGCCGCTGTTTACGCGACCCGGAAACGGTATCGGAAGGGCTTCGAGAGCGCATCTTCGGCATCGCCGAGCAGCTTGGTTATATACCCAATCGTGCCCCGGATCTGCTCTCCCGCGCGACCAGTCACTCGATAGGCGTACTGGTCCCCTCGTTGACCAACCAAGTATTTGCCGACGTCATCGTGGGGATCGAAGCCCATACCGAACCGGCAGGCTATCACTTGATGCTCTCCCACTACGGCTATAGTCAGGAGCTCGAGGAGCGCAGCCTTGCCTCGCTACTGTCGTATAACGTAGATGGGGTGATTCTCTCTGACCATGATCACACGCCGCGCAGTCTACGCATGCTGGAAACGGCGGGTATTCCCATCGTCGAGATCATGGATACCCACCGCCCGCCCCTGCAGCAGGCAGTAGGCTACGACAATGTACGCGCCGCTTACGACATGGTCAGCGAGATGATTCGCCGCGGTCGTCGTCAGGTGATCTACCTCGCCGTTCGGCTCGATGAGCGTACCCGGCAACGGGAGCAGGGGTATCGCCAAGCCATGGAAGAGCAGGGGCTCACGCCGGTGACCTTGCAGAGCAGCCAGCGCTCCTCCTATACCGTCGGGGCCGCGCTGATGCAGGAAATTCAGCGCGACTACCCAGAAGCAGACGGCATTTTTTGTACCAACGACGACGTAGCCGTAGGGGCTTATTTCGAGTGTCGGCGTCAGGGCGTCGACGTGCCCGCAAGGATGGCGATTGCCGGCTTTCATGGGCACGACGTGGGCCAAGCGATGTCACCCCGCTTGGCCAGCGTCGTGACGCCCCGCCAAGCCATCGGTGAGGCGGCCGCCCAAGCGTTGTTGGCGCGCATTCGTGGTGAGACGTTGGCGCAGAGAGTCGTGGATTTGGGATACCGCATCGAAGCAGGCGACACGCTATAGCGGCGCGACCAAAAATCGATTGGCGGTGCATCAGAACCTCGTTAGGCTAACGGTTCATTTTGCCATGCCCTAGGCGTACGAGGCCGCTGTGAACATTACCCAATTGACGGTTTATCCAGTGAAATCCCTTCGGGGGATCGATGTGACCCAGAGCGAGATTCATGCCCACGGCCTCGCTTGGGATCGCCGTTGGATGCTGGTGGATGCCCAGCAACGCTTCGTCACCCAGCGCCAGCTACCTGCGCTGGCCACGATCACCGTGGCGTTGACCTCCGATGCCCTGGTGCTCTCTCACCCCACCGTCGAGCCGATTTCCATTTCACTGGAAGAGCCCAAGGGCAACTTGCGGCTGGTATCGGTGTGGAGTGATCACTGCAAAGCGCTGCCGGAGAGCGAGGCGGTGTCCGAGTGGCTAGAGGCGGCATTGGGTGAGTCGGCCAAGGGTGTGAGTCTGGTGCGTTTCGCCACTACCTTTACACGGGCGGTGGAAGACGATTTTCTGGCCGGTGGCGAGGCGCACACCTACTTTGCCGATGGTTATCCCTTTTTGATCACCACTACCGGTTCGCTGGATGCGTTGAACAACGCGCTGGTGGCGGGCGGCAATACACCGGTGCCCATGAATCGGTTTCGGCCCAATATCGTGGTGGATTGCGACGAGGCCTGGCAAGAGGATGGTTGGGCGACGATCGAGAACGGCAGCTATCAGCTCACCCTGCGTAAACCCTGCCAGCGCTGCAAAATCACCACCGTCGACCAGCAGACCGGCACGATTCCTACTCAAGCCGAGCCACTGAAAACGCTGCTGGCACTGAATACCCAACCCCACTTGAAGGGCGCGCACTTTGGCCAAAACGCCACGTTGACGGCGGGGGAAGGTAGCGTCATTCGTGTGGGGGAGGCGGTCTCCGTAACGCCCCGCTAGGCCTAAAACGTAGCATTTTCGTGGCAATGGCAGTGCCCAGTAGGGTAATCACCATCCCCGCAATGACCTGTAGACTCAGCGTTTCATCCAGTAGCCAATAGCCCCACAGCAGGGCGCTAACGGGGACTAAGAAGGTGACCGTCGAGGCTGCCGTTGCGCCCGCGCTTGCCAGTAAACCAAAGTAGAGCAAGAACGCCAGTGTCGTGCTGAGCATGGCCAACGCCAGCGCGTTGCCCCACGCCAAGGGGCTGATGGGGTCGCTTGGCCACAGCAGCACGCCGGGAATCAGTAGCACCAGGGCCGACATGGCACTGCTGCCCGCGGCAAGCACCCGCGTAGGCAAATGGCCCAGGCGCGTTTTGGAATAGTTGCCCGCGATGCCGTAGCAGAACGTGGCGCCGAGGATCGCGATGATGAACCAGCCGTCGCCGCCGAGTGCGAAGTCCAGTCTGTCTGCCGAGAGCACGTACACCCCCAACAGCGCGAGCGCCAATCCCAAGTACTGCTGGCGTTGCACAGGGGTCGCAAAGAAGGCGGCGCCCAGCAGGGCAGTGAAAATGGGGGTCGTTGCATTGATGAGCGAGGTAAAGCCTGCCTCTAGCCGAGTAGTGGCCAGGGCCAGTAGCGAAAAAGGCAGCACGTGGTTGACTACCCCGAGCAGCAGCAGCGGCCCCTTATGCTGCCAAATCAGACGCACGTAGTGCAGGCTCAGCAGCAGCGGCAGTAGCAGCAGAGCGCCAATGCCCATTCGTACCAACACCAGCGGTATCGGGCCGAACTCGGGCGCCGCGACGCGCATAAAGATGAACGACAATCCCCATAACGAAGAGAGCAGTAGCAAGCGCAGCGTATCGGCCGATGACATGGAGTGTCCTTACCGTGGTATGTCGGTCTTTTTAAAGAGATGAACAGCTTAACGACAAAGCCACCGCCAGCGAATCCTTTTTATTGTCCGCAGTGAAGCGCCAGCAGTTTTATCGTCGGGGTTTAGAGGTTTCGACAGCCACATAGAATCGCTGCTAAGAATCAGCTACGCTGAATGAGCACCGAACGTAACCCTGCGTTCATCCTGCGAGAAGCACACTACCCTAGGAAAGGAGAACAGAATGGATAGTAAAGCAAGCGCACATTGGGAAGGGGGTTTGAAAGATGGCCAAGGCAAAGTCGCCACGGAAAGCGGCGTACTGGATGCAGGTTACTCCTTCAAACAGCGTTTCGAAGGCGAGCCCGGCACCAACCCAGAAGAGTTGATCGGCGCCGCACATGCCAGCTGTTTCTCGATGGCCCTATCGATGATCCTGGGTGAGAAAGGCTACACCGCCGACGCCATCGATACCCAGGCAAAAGTCACGCTGTCGCAAAGCGATGCCGGTTTTGATATCTCCAGCATTCACCTAGACGTGGAAGCCAGCGTGAGCGGTGCCGACGACGCTGCTTTTCAGGAAGCCGCCGAAACCGCCAAGGCCAACTGCCCAGTATCTAAAGTCCTCAAGGCCGATATCACGATGTCTGCCAAGTTGAAAGGCTAATATCTGGCGCTGCCTTAGGGCAGCGCTTGGCAGCGTGTTGTATACCGTTGTCGCCACTCACATACGAGAAGGGCCTTGCCGAATGGCAAGGCCCTTTTTGCGAGCAATGGCTGCTATGTACTCGTTAAAGTACCGCTTAGCTCTGTGTGTCGCGCATCTCGTTAGCGTTGTCTTCGCTATTGTTCATCTCGGTGTCGCGCTCGGTGCGAAGATCATCGTTGCGCTCGTACTCCTGGGCTTCCTGGAGGGCTTCTTCAGAGGCGTTGACGGAGATGACGTACTCTTCGTTATCTTCACCCTTCGTCAGTTCCAGAGAGTCCCATTCGATGGCGACGTTCTTTTCGCCCATCCCTAGAAAACCGCCGACACCAACGACCACGGCGTTGATTTTGCCGTCTTCATCGATTATCAAATCGTTGATGGTACCAATGTCTTCGTCGTTTTCGACACTGCTGCGCACTTGGTTACCCGTGAGCGAGTCAGAGTGAAAAGTGTTGTCTGGGGCATGGGTCAGGTAAGACGCTTCCATACCATTGCCGCCCTCATTGGCCTGAGCGATGCCTGCCGTAGCCATCAGCGCTGGAAGGATGAGGGTAGTCAGAAAGGTCGGTTTCATCGTGATTGCTCCTTGCGTGGTGATGAAGAGGTCTCACTGTGCGTGGCACCTCTTTGTCCGAAGTTGCCCTGCACCTCGCTGTGCAAGGACACTTCTCAAGGTAGGTGCTGAGACGTTCTTTGCAATCGCTGTGTCAAACTCTTAATAAATATCAAGAAAATGCTAGAGAAAGATTAAACGGCTGCGACAGTCTGGCGAATTGACCCGCTGCCTGTGGCTGTGCATATTCATTTTCATCGTCATCAAGATCGCCGTAGAGCGATAGCGACATAGAGAGAGATTTTCCAATGACCCTGACAGACCCTTCATGGCTGTTTCAGCCATTGAAACAGCGCTTGGCTGGCGGTGTTGTGGCATTAGGCGCTTGGCTGATGACAGCCAGCGCGATCGCCAACGATACTGAGCTGCCGAAAGGCCATTTTTTACTGCCCGAGTCGGGCAATATGGTGGGCGAAGTGTATACCGTCACTGCGAGTGAAGAGGACACGCTGCTGGATATTGCCCGAGCGCATAACGTGGGCTATGAAGAGATCCGCATGGCTAACCCGGACGTGAGTCTATGGGTGCCTGGCGAAGGCACCGAGGTCACCATTCCGGGGCAGTTCATCCTTCCTGACGAGCCTCGCACTGGTATCGTGATCAACGTCGCCGAGCTGCGCATGTACTACTACCCCGAGGCCGAAGATGGCCATGCTCCCCGTGTCGAAACCTATCCCATCGGCATTGGCCGCGATGCCTACAATACGCCGTTGGGTATCACCGAAACCACCATGCGCTTGGAAAATCCGGCATGGTACCCACCTGAGTCGATCCGCCGCGAGGCCGCCGAGCGTGGTGACCCGCCGCCTGCGGTCGTACCGCCTGGACCGGATAACCCGCTGGGTCAATATGCCATTTTGTTGGATATTCCCGGTTATCTGATTCATGGCACCAATCAACCTGACGGGATTGGTATGCGCGCCAGCCGCGGCTGTATTCGCATGCACCCCGAGGATATTGAGTCAGTCTTCTGGCGTGTGCCAGTGGGCACCCAAGTGAACATCATCGATGCGCCGATCAAGTTGGGATGGGACGTCGGAGGCGACGCCTACATTCAGGCGTTCACGGCGACCGATGAGCAGGCGTTTGGTATGGAGACGCTATTGAATGTAGTGAGCCTGATCGAAGCGCATGAAGGTGAAGGTCGCGCGAACTACGAGCAGGTGAGCCGCGTCTTGGAAGACGCCAACGGCCAGATCGTGCCACTTAGCTAACCAACGATCAGTCGACATCAGGCGGCAACGCGGGGACCAACGAGAGCGCTACCGCCTGACGCACTAAGGCAGCCACGTTGGCTGCCCCCATCGCTTTCATGGCACGCAGCCGATAGACCTCGACGGTTTTGGCGCTGATGCCCATGTGATCGGCGATTTCACGGCTGGTCATGCCCTCTGCAACATGCTGCACGATGCGCTGCTCTTTGGGGCGCAGGGCGTCGAACTCTGTTTGTAATCGTGCCAGTGCCTGGGTCTGTTGATGCTGCTGTTCGGTATGGCTGAGCGCTTGCTGCACTACATCGATGAGCTGCTGATGATTGAAGGGCTTCTCGATAAAGTCGAGTGCGCCGTTCTTCAGTGCTGCCACCGCCATGGGAACGTCGCCGTGACCGGTCATCATGATGAGGGGCAGGCGGCTGCCCTGGTCAACGAGCTGTTGTTGCACCTGAAGACCGCTCATACCCGGCATGCGCACGTCCAGCAGTAGCGCGCCAAAGGCTTCGTGCTCCGTGGTTAAAAAGGCGTCACCGCTGGCGAAAGCGCGGGAGGTGAGCCCTACTGATTCCAATAGCCACACCAGCGATTCCCGAAGCGCGTCGTCGTCATCGACCACCGCGATGGCGCTAGTCTTGGGCGAAGAGGCAGTCGTAGGCGCGTTAGCCGAGGACATCAAACGTCGGTCTCCGTGCGTAGAAATACGTCAAAACAGGCTCCTTTAGCGCTGTCGGCACGCAAAGCAAGCGCCCCCCCCATGCTTTCCACCAGTGTGCGGCTAATGGCTAGCCCCATGCCAAGCCCTTCATCACGGGTGGTAAAAAAAGCGTCAAAAATCATGGGCTGATACCTCGGGTCGACCCCCGGCCCTTCGTCCTCCACGCTTAGCGTGATTTGTCGCTGGCCGCTTCGCCGTGCGCTGACGCGCACTGTTTTGGCATCAACCACTCGACGGCTGGCAGTCAGCGCATTCAGCAATAAATTAACGATGACCTGTTCCAAGGCAATCGCGTCGCCGTAGATCCGCGGCAGCCCAGCGGGAAGCTTTACCGTTAGACCCACCGCTGCCTGTTGGTACTGCCAGTCGCAGAGCCCGCAGGCGGCCGTCACTACGTCAGCCAACACCAGTGGGCGTACTTGATGGCTACGCTTTTGGACGAAGCTGCGCAGATGCCGCAGCCGCTGAGCGAGGCGCTGTACCTGCTCGTCGATGCGCTCTAGAGGTAGTTGAAGCTCGCTGGCGAGGGGCGTGGGTTGCTGCTGGCACTTTAGCAACGCGCCGCTGGTATAGTTGGCAATCGCGCCGAGAGGCTGGTTCAATTCGTGGGCGATATTGGAGGCCAGTTCCCCCGCCGCGGCCAGTCGGTTGGCGTGAGCAATCTGCTCCTGATGGCGTCGCGCCTGGGCGTCAGCGGCTTTGCGGGCGCTGATATCACGATTCACCAAGGCGTAGTGGCCGGGCGTGGCCCCCCGGCTGCGATGGGCCAGTACCACGCTGAGCACCGGCACGCTGCCGTTCTCGCTGCACATCTCCAATTCCCCGCTCCAGGAGCCGTAGCGTTCGACGGCTGGAAACACCACCTCGATGAGCAAGCGCAGCGACTCGGCTTGATACAGCGCGCTTAGCGCCGTAGGCGACGCCGCGGGTAGGGCAAAGCAGCGGCGGGCGGCTTCGTTGGCACTGAATACCTGCTGGTCCGGCCCTAAAAACAGCACGTAGTCAGTAGTGGATTCGACGACTTGGGCCAAGCGCTCGCGGGTGGCTTCTGCTTCGATACGTCGGCCGACGTCGCGGGAGACGCACAAAATATCGATCAGCTCACCGGTGTAAGTGTCTCGCCGGGTACGGCTGGTGGTTTCGAACCATACGTAGTGGCCTGCCTTGGCACGAAACCGATAGGTTTGCTGATAGAAGCCATCGTGATAGTACACCCGCGGCGACTTGTTGAGCAGGTCGCTCAAATCTGACGGGTGAAACAGCTGATACGCAGAGACGCCGATAAGTTCATCCGGCTCATAGCCCAGCAGCTCCCGAGCGGCTTGGGACGCATACAGAAACGTGCCGTCTCGGGCGTGGCGTGAAATGAGATCCGTCGTGCTCTCGGCCAGCCACTGATAGTGGCACTTCTCCTCTTCGAGTGCGGCGTTGCGCGCTTCCAGGGTCGCCACTTTTGCCGCTAGGATAGCCTCTCTTTCAGCACTCACGGGCTCGTCTCGCTCATCGTTTAGCGGGCAGGGTCTAACACGCCACCCATGGAGGCGTTGCGACGGAACCAACCTGCAATGCTGGCGCGGGGCTGGCGGGTGGGGAGCACTTCATGGGGAATGGTTTCCGATAAAAAGCAGGCAAAGGTGCCAGCTTCGGGTACCACCCGGGCCACTTCCAGAGTGGGGTCATCGGGGTGGTAAATCACCATTTCGCCACCGCCGTCGCTCGGCCAGTTGGGGTTCAAGTAGCCGACGGTGGAAATCACTCGGTTGGCCCGCCCGCGAAAGCTGTCCAGGTGCCGCTGGTAGAAGGCACCGGCAGGGTAGTGGGCAAAGTGGGCTTCGTACTCGAACAGACCCAAAAACAGCGCTTGATTCAGCGACTGCTGCAGCTCTGCCATGGCATCCAGATAGCGGCGCTGGGCGTCGCTTTCGCGATCGAGCCAGTGGATGGCGTCGCCGCGGATGTCTTTACGCAGGTGGTGCTGTTGGCCTCGCCCAATGCCCGCCTCATCCAGCGCGTCACGCTCGGCCAAGAGATGGATTTCCCGGTGCAGTGATTGGCAAAGCGCTGGGTCGATCACGCCTTTACCGACGTACCACCCCCGTTCCACCAGTGCGTCTACGAGCGCCAAGTGGGCCTGGGGCGTGAGGGCTGGCGTATCCATGTCAGGCGTTGCAATCATTTCGTTGATCTCGTAGCGGGGTCGCGCTTGGCCGTAGCCGAGCGACGGCTAGTGGGGGTACGGCGTTCAGGGTAGTGGCGTAGGGCGCCGGGCGGGCGCTGATAAAGGTCAATCTCCATTCCAAAACCCTCGGCCAACAGCTCCACCAACATCATGGCAGATAATCCCCAAATCACGTGACCATCGACGTGATAGCTGGGCACATAGTGCGCGACGCCATCGACGGTGATCACATCGGTATGGGTGCGCTGGTCGTCTAAAAAGTGGCTGAGCGGGACCTCGAAGATGGCGTCCAGCTCGCCAGGGTCGGCGACCAGCGGCAGGTCTGGCGGAATCAGGCCGACCCAAGGCGTCACGCGAATGCCGTGAAGCGAAATCACATCCGACAGTCGCCCGAGCGGTTGCACTTGGCCAGGCGCCAGCGCAATCTCTTCTTCTGCTTCTCTCAAGGCGGTGGCGTATAGGTCGGCATCGTCCGGTTCGCGTTTGCCGCCTGGAAAAGCGACCTGACCTCGGTGGGTCGTCAAGTGGCTGGCCCGGCGTGTGAACAGCAGGGTAGGAGCAGGGCGCTCGACGATGGGCATGAGCACGGCCGCCTCCGGCAGCGCTATGTGGTCTAGCCGTTGAGGGGTATGCTGTTGCAGCCGTTTGCGCAGTTTCTCTAACATAGGCGTCTCTTTACTTTGCTCTCTTTTACCCAGCCACGGTGATCATCGTCAAGCACGTTGATGCCCCGACCCACCAGCCGTAGAGAAAACGCGATGAACTTTTGTAGTCAGTGTGGTGAGAAAGTCCGGTTTGCCGTTCCCGAAGGCGACGATCGCCCCCGCTACCTGTGCGACGGCTGTGGCACGATCCACTATCAGAACCCACGCATCGTGGCGGGTACGCTGCCGATCAGTGGCTCCAAAGTACTGCTTTGCAAACGGGCGATATCGCCTCGAAAAGGGTACTGGACGCTACCGGCGGGGTACATGGAAAACGCCGAAACCACCCAGCAGGCCGCTATGCGAGAAACCTGGGAGGAGGCGTTTGCCGAGGTCGCCCTTGGGGACCTGTACACGCTGATTGACCTGCCGCATATCAACCAAGTCTATATGATTTTTCGTGCCGACTTGGTGGGGAGCTTCGACGCAGGGCCGGAGAGTCTCGAAGTGGCGCTCTTCGAGGAGCACGAGATTCCCTGGGATGCGCTGGCGTTTCCCACCATCGAGAGGACGCTGCGTCACTATTATGCTGACCGTGAAAGCGCCATATTTCCGCTGCATATCAGTAAGATCACGCCCGAGGATCGCGAGCGCTACTTCGGCAGCGCCTAGATCGTTCGCTTCGCGCATTCGTCTAGTCCATGCGCTTACAGGTCGGCGAGCTGCCACACGTCGTAGGCCACTTCTTCATAGGGGTGAGCCAGCTTGAGCGCAGCAATGGCGGCGCGGATATGCTCGTCGGCGCACACCATCTCGATTTTGAACTCGTCGACCGTTTCCAGCGTGCCGACCTGTCCAATATGAGGTTCGGCGCCCGCCATCGGTCGAAACTGACCGGTGCCGCGGGAGTGAAAGCAGACATGCTCGTAGTCGCCAATGCGACCGGCACCCGCCTCGAAGACGGCGCGTTTGACGCTATCGGCATTCTCAATGGGAACGAAAAACGCAAGTTTATACATGGCCACCTCTGTGCATCGGGAATAAGACGTCGCTGCCCATGTTAGCGGATCGGACACTACTGGTCTTGGCGAAGGCTTTGTATGATGAGGTTTTTTTAACGACAAGGCGGCGAGCCCAGTCATGGATAAGTTCGAAGTAAAACTGGATCAGGCGGCGAGAGCTGCCTGGATGTCCTATGTCGGTGGCATGACCCAGGACGAGATTGCCAGCCAACTTGGCGTCTCACGCCCCGGTGTTCAGCGTTTACTGGCCCTGGCGCGCCAAGAGGGGTTGGTGAAAGTGCATATCGACCACCCCATCTCGACCTGTATGGCGCTCGGAAGCACGCTGCGTGAGCGTTTTCAACTGACCTACTGTGACGTGGTGCCAGCAGACACCCAGGCCCCTGACAGTGCTGCCTACTACTTGGCCGTAGCAGGGGCAGAGCGCATTGCCCGTCTGGTGGAGCGCAGCGAGCCGTTAACGCTGTCGCTGGGAACGGGACGTTCGGTGCGCGCCGCGGTGGAAGCGTTGAGCCGCGTGGAGCGGCCGCAGCATCGTTTTGTCTCGCTGGTGGGCAACGTGGCGCGTGATGGTTCCGCCAACCGCTATGACGCCGTGATGGTGCTGGCGGATAAAACCGGCGGCGAGCGTTTTTTGCTTCCCGCTCCGGTCGTCGCGGCGTCACTGGCGGAAAAAGAGGCCATGCTCTCGCAGCGTTTGTTCAAAGCGATTGCCGACGTGGCGCGGGAGTCGGAAGCCGCCTTTATCGGTATTGGTCGCATCGATCGTCGAGCCACGCTGTTTCAAGATCACTTCATCAGTGAAACCGAGCTGGGTGAGCTACTGGGCCGAGAGGCCGTGGGGGAGCTGTTGGGTTGGCCGCTGAACCGCCGTGGCGAGGTGGTGGACTGCTCGATCACCCGGCGCGTGACTAGCCTGCCGCTTGAACGCTTTGGCAAACATCTGATGGTAGGCATTGCCGGTGGCCGGGATAAAGCCCCCGCCATTTTAGCCGCGCTGCGCGGCGGCTGGTTGAAAGGGTTGGTCACCGATGAGATTGCCGCCCGACACATCGTGGAGGCAATGGAGTGAAGCGCGACTTCGCGCCTGCAACATGCAAACGATTGAATGCATTAGCGTAAAGTCTAACGCGGCAGGCTTTGCTTTTTTTTGGCCTGCATACGATCATTTGTTCGGTTGATGATCAATAAGATCAAGGCAACAACAATGCCAATATTTGCCAAGAGGAGTGCTGTATGCGTCTCGCGCGTCATTTACCCGTCACGACCCTAGCCGCTGCCGTTGCGGTAGCTGGCCAAGCCCAGGCTCAAACCGAGATCACCGTCGCGACGGTGAACAATAACGACATGGTCATCATGCAGAGCCTGACCGACGCCTTTGAACAAGCGCATCCTGAGATCACGCTGGACTGGGTGGTGCTCGAGGAGAACGTGCTGCGTCAGCGTATGACCACGGACATTGCCACCGGCGGTGGGCAATTCGACGTCATGACCATCGGCACTTACGAAGTGCCCATTTGGGCGGAGCGTGGCTGGCTAGAGCCGCTGGACGACCTGCCTGACGACTACAACGAAGACGATCTGCTGGCATCGGTGCGCGATGGCTTGAGCCTAAACGGTACGCTGCACGCCCTGCCGTTCTACGCGGAAAGCTCGATGATGTATTACCGCACCGATCTATTCGAGCAGGCAGGCATCGAGATGCCCGAGCAGCCCACCTGGTCGCAGGTGCGTGACTGGGCCGAACAGCTCCACGGTAGCGAAGAGGGCCTTGCGGGTATCTGTTTGCGCGGTAAGCCGGGCTGGGGCGAGAACATGGCCTTCGTCTCGACGCTGGTAAACACCTTCGGTGGACGCTGGTTCGATGAGCAGTGGAACCCAGAGCTCAACTCCGAGGACTGGAATGAGGCAATTGCGTTCTACGTAGATCTGCTTGGCAACTATGGCCCGCCCGGCGCCAGCTCCAACGGCTTTAACGAGAACCTCGCGCTCTTCTCCCGCGGCAACTGCGCGATGTGGGTCGATGCTACCTCGGCGGCTGGCAAGCTCTACGACGAGAACGAATCCGACGTAGCCGACACGCTGGGCTTTGCACCCGCGCCCATCGCGGAAACCCCCAAAGGCTCCCACTGGCTGTGGTCCTGGGCGCTCGCCATCCCAGCCTCCTCTGAGCATAAAGAGGCTGCGCAGGCGTTCATCACTTGGGCCACATCCCAGGAGTACATCGAGCTAGTCGGTGACACCAACGGTTGGACCAGCGTACCGCCTGGCACCCGCGAGTCTACCTATGCTAACGAGCAGTACACCTCCGCCGCGCCGTTTGCTGGCTTCGTACTGAACGCCATTCAAGAAGCCGACCCCACCGACGCCACCCTTGAGCCGAACCCCTATGTGGGCGTGCAGTTCGTCGGTATCCCCGAGTTCCAGTCGATTGGGACGCAGGTTGGCCAGACCATTGCTGCGGCACTTACCGGCGATACATCGGTTGAACAGGCGCTGGATAGCGCCCAACGCGCCACCGAACGCACCATGCAACGGGCGGGCTATATCGAACGTTAAAGGCACTCCCGCGCCTGCCCGGTCCTGGGCAGGCGTTGCTGGTGGTTCTCGCAGGTCTTTCTTGCAGGTATTTACATGAATAGAACACGTGCTTCTGGCCGGACGGTCGGCGGGCTGAGGACGCTGTCGCTTCAAGCGCCCGCCGTCACGCTGTTGCTGCTCTGGATGATCGTGCCTTTAGGCATGACCCTCTGGTTCTCTTTTCAGCGCTACAACCTGCTGATGCCCGGCATGACCGGCTTTGCCGGGTTGGAGAACTACGAGTATCTGCTCACCGACCCCGCGCTCTGGTCGGCCATGGGCACCACGCTGCTGCTGGTGGGCTGGGTGCTGGTGGTCACCGTTGTAGGCGGCACGCTGTTGGCGGTGCTGTTTCAACAGGAGTTTGCCGGGCAGGGTATCGCCCGCGTACTGGCGATCTCTCCCTTCTTCGTCATGCCAACGGTCAGCGCGCTGGTGTGGAAAAACATGATGATGCACCCCTCCAATGGGGTCCTGGCATGGCTGGCGGAGTCGTTAGGGCTCCCCGCGCTGGACTGGTTCTCGTCGCTACCGCTGACCTCCATCATCATTATCGTCTCGTGGCAGTGGCTGCCGTTCGCGCTCCTCATTCTACTCACGGCCATGCAATCGCTGGATGAGGACCAGGTGGAGGCCGCCCGGATGGATGGCGCAGGGCCGCTGGCGATTTTTTTCTTCATCACGCTGCCGCATCTCAAGCGTGCTATTAGCGTGGTGATCATGATCGAAATGATCTTCCTGCTGACGATTTTTGCCGAGATATTCGTCACCACCTCCGGCGGGCCGGGGCTCGCGACGACCAACTTGGCTTATTTGATCTATATCCAAGCGCTGCTGGATTTCGATGTGGGCATGGCCTCGGCGGGTGGGGTGATCGCCATCATTCTCGCCAATATCGTCGCGATTTTCCTTGTCCGCATGGTCGCTAAGAACTTAGAAGACTGACCCCGGCACCAGGGCGTCTTGGGAGCATTTCAATGACAACGCATCGTAATAGCGCACCAGCACACACTCGCTCGTTGCCGATGAGGCAACTGGTGCTCACCCTGTTGGGCTGGACCATCGCGCTGATCATCTTTTTTCCCATCCTCTGGATGGTGCTGACGGGGTTCAAAACCGAGACAGCGGCGATTGCCGATCCCAGCTTTATTTTTTCGCCCACCCTGGAAAGCTATCAGGCGGTACAGGACCGCTCGGGCTACGCCCGCTTTGCACTAAATAGCGTAGCCGTGGCGTTTGGCTCGACCTTTTTAGCGCTGCTGATCGCCATTCCCTCGGCCTACGCCATGGCGTTTTTACCTACCAAGCGCACCAAGGGCACGTTGCTGTGGATGCTCTCCACCAAGATGCTGCCTCCGGTGGGTGTTTTGGTGCCTATCTATCTGATTTTTAGAGATGTCGGGCTGCTGGATACCCGTACCGGGCTGATCATCGTCTATACCCTGATGAACCTGCCCATCGTGGTGTGGATGCTCTACACCTTCTTCAAAGACATGCCCAAAGACATCCTCGAAGCGGGCCGGATGGACGGTGCCTCTACGTTGCAGGAAGTGTTTTTCCTGCTGTTACCGCTCACGCTGCCGGGCATTGCCTCTACCGGGTTACTGTCGGTGATTTTGAGCTGGAACGAGGCGTTCTGGAGCCTCAACTTAACGTCGTCGAAAGCCGCGCCATTGACCGCCTACATTGCTTCCTTCTCGAGTCCTGAAGGGCTGTTTTGGGCCAAGCTGTCGGCGGCGTCCACCATGGCTATTGCCCCCATCCTGATCCTCGGTTGGCTGACCCAAAAACAAATGGTGCGTGGCCTGACCTTTGGCGCCGTCAAGTAAAGGAGTTCCCCATGGCGACCTTACAACTCAAGAACATTACCAAGCGGTTTGGCGACACCCAGGTCATCAAAGGTATCGATCTCGACGTGAATGATCGTGAGTTCGTGGTGTTCGTTGGCCCCTCGGGCTGCGGTAAATCCACGCTGATGCGCATGATCGCGGGGTTGGAGAGCGCCAGCGACGGCGATATTCTCATCGATGGCCAGCGCATGAACGACGTGGGACCCGCCGACCGTGGATTGGCAATGGTGTTTCAGAGCTATGCGCTTTACCCGCACATGACCGTCGAGGGCAACATGGGCTTTAGCATGCGCTTGGCTGGCGTGCCCAAAAAAGAGCGCCGCGCCAAAGTGCTGGAAGCCGCCAAGATCCTTCAGCTCGAGCCGCTGTTGGACCGCAAGCCCAAAGCGCTGTCCGGCGGCCAGCGCCAGCGGGTGGCGATTGGCCGGGCGATCGTGCGTAACCCCAGCATCTTCCTGTTCGACGAGCCGCTTTCCAACCTAGACGCGGCGCTGCGTGTGCAGATGCGTATCGAGCTGGCGCGGCTGCATGAAGAGCTGGATGCCACGATGATTTACGTGACCCACGACCAGATAGAAGCCATGACCATGGCCGATAAAATCGTCGTGTTGCACGATGGCGTGGTGGAGCAGGTGGGCTCGCCCATGGCGCTCTATCACCATCCGCGTAACCGCTTCGTGGCGGGCTTTATTGGCTCGCCCAAGATGAACTTCTTCAGCGTCGAGCAGCGCTCCATTGGCGATGACGGTGTCACCGTGCGCCTGCCCGGCGGGCGGCCGTGCACCATTCCCGTCTCGGGCGAAGGGCTCGCCAGCGACGAAGCGCTGGAGCTAGGTATTCGTCCTGAGCACCTACAGTTGGATGAAAACGGCCCGCTGAGTGGCCAAATCAAAGTGTTGGAGCGCTTGGGCGGGCAGACCTCACTCTACGTGCAGATGGGCGAGCTGCTCATCACCCTCATGGCCGATGGCGACGTGGCCTACCGGGTGAACGATACCGTGCAGTTTGGCTTTGCCGCCGAGCGTGCTCATCTGTTCGATGCCCAAGGTTTGGCGCTAGAAAGCCTGTCACAGCACCCGCTGGCCAGCCTGACCCGCCAGGATAACCGTGCGGCGACCGAGACGCCTACGCCCGGAGCGCAGGTATGAAGGTGCTGATTTTTGATTGCGATGGCGTTCTGGTGGACAGCGAAGCCCTGGCGGAAGAGACCTTGGAAACCCACCTTGTGCAGTGGCTGCCGGATCTGGATATTCCCTCGCTGCTCAGCCAAGCCCTGGGCATGACGACCGCCGACATCCTAAAGCACTTGGCGCAGTTAAGCCGCCATCCGCTGCCGTCCAATGCCTCTGAAGTCGTCGATAGCGCTATAGAAGCGCGTCTAGCGCGAGAACTCACCGCTATTGAAGGGGTTCACGACGCTGTGAGCGGTATCGATTTACCCAAAGCCGTGGTCTCCAACAGCCGCCGCTGCCGCGTGCTGGCATCGCTCGCCACGACACAATTGAAAGAGGCGCTGGGCGACGTCCCCATTTTCACCGCCGAGCAGGTCGACAACCCCAAACCGGACCCCGCGATTTATCGCCTGGCGGCAAGCGAGTTGGGTTGCCCGCCCAGCCGCTGCCTAGTGGTCGAAGACAGCGTGGCAGGGGTGAGCGCTGCCCATGCCGCCGGCATGCGGGTGATTGGCTTCGTGGGCGCCAGCCATATCGACGACGAGCAGTCTAACCGCCTGCTCGCGGCGGGTGCGTGGCGAATTTTGCCCCATATGCGTGGGCTCAACGCCTTGGTCGACGAGTGGCAACTACATCTGCAAGGAAACGATAACAATGAAACTGCTCGATAAACGTGCCGTGATTACCGGCGGTGCCCGTGGCATCGGGCTCGCCATTGCCCAGCGCTACCTGGCCGAAGGAGCCCAGGTGGTGGTGGCCGATATCGATGCCAACGCCATCGAAGACGCGCTCGCCACGCTGCAGCAGGATGCCAGCGCCGAGCGGGTGATGGGCGTGGTGCTGAACGTGTGTGACCAAGGCTCCATCGATGCCATGGTGGAGAGCGTCACCGAGCGCTTTGGCGGCATTGATATTTTGGTCAATAACGCGGCGGTGTTCGATATGGCGCCGGTGCTGGACGTGACCCAGGCCAGCTTCGACAAGCAGTTTGCGGTGAACACCAAGGGCATGTTTTTCACCCTGCAGGCCGTGGCCCGCGCCATGGTGGCCCAAGGCCAGGGGGGTAAGATCATCAATATGGCCTCCCAGGCGGGTAGACGAGGCGAGCCGCTAGTGAGCGTTTACTGTGCTAGCAAAGCCGCCGTGATTAGCCTGACCCAGTCCTGCGGTCTCGATTTGATCAAACACCACATCAATGTGAATGGCATTGCCCCCGGCGTAGTGGATACCCCGATGTGGGAAGAGGTCGATGCGCTGTTCGCCCACTACGAGAACCGCCCGCTGGGTGAGAAAAAGCGCTTAGTGGGCGAGGCGGTGCCCTATGGCCGTATGGGGTTGCCGGAAGATCACACCGGCGCCGCCGTGTTTCTCGCCAGCCAGGATAGCGATTACGTTGTCGCCCAAACCCTGAACGTCGATGGCGGCAACTGGATGAGCTAAGACGCCCATGAGCCCTGATCTTGTTTCGTTAAGCCACCAACTACTGGATGCTGCCGACGGCAAGGCGCGCTGGTTGGTTGCCCTGGCGGGGCCGCCGGGGGCAGGAAAATCCTACCGCAGCGCGCTGCTCTGTGAGGCGATCAACCAGCTGCGCCCTGGGCAGGCGGTGGTGGTGCCGATGGATGGCTACCACTTCGATAACGCCGTACTGGGCGATGAGCAGCTTCCTGTGAAAGGCGCGCCCCATACCTTCGATGTGGAGGGATTGCATCATGATTTGACGCGCATCCGTCGTGTGGATAAGCCGGTCGCTGTACCGGTCTTTGATCGACCGCTGGATCTTGCGCGTGCCGGTGGGCGGCTCGTGACGCCAGAGCATCGCATCGTGATCGTGGAGGGCAACTACCTACTACTGGACCAAGACCCGTGGCGTTCACTGCACGCGCTGTTCGACTGGACGCTATTTATCGACGTGGACGATGCCGTGCTCGTGGAGCGGCTGGTGAACCGCTGGCTCTGTATGGGCCAAGACCGGACCGGTGCCCTCGAGCGTACCCACCAAAAAGACATGCTCAATGCCGCGCTGGTCAAAACCTGCAGCGTGACACCTGACCAGCGCTGGCGCTAGGACGCGCTTGCCTAACCCATAACCCGGAGAGTGACGATGACCCAGCTTAACAACCACAACATGGGTGCCCTCAGCGCGGCGGTCGAGACGCCAACCTATGATCGTCAGGCCGTGACGCCTGGCATCGTGCATATTGGCGTTGGTGGTTTCCATCGGGCCCATCAGGCCATGTACGTGGATGCGCTGATGAACCAGGGCGAAGTGCTGAATTGGGGCATTGTGGGCGTGGGGGTCATGCCCGGCGACAAGCGCATGCAGCAGGCCCTCGCTGCGCAAGACTACCTCTATACGCTGGTGGTCAAGCACCCTGACGGTGAGTATCAGCCTCGGGTGATTGGCAGCATGGTGAACTACCTGTTTGCCTCGGAAGACCCCGAGGCGGTCATCGAAACCATGGCCGACCCCGCCATCAAAATTGTCTCGCTCACCGTTACGGAGGGCGGCTACAACTTTCATCCGGTGTCCGGAGAATTCAACTTGGACGCCCCCCAGGTGCGCGACGATCTCGCCCACCCTGAGCGCCCCTCCACCAGCTTTGGCTTGGTGGTGGAAGCCCTGGTACGCCGCCGGGCACGGGGTATTGCATCGTTTACGGTGATGTCCTGCGATAACATTCAAGGCAACGGCGATGTCGCCAAGCGCATGTTCAGCGCCTACGCCCGCGCCCGCAGTGCGGAGCTGGGCGACTGGCTAGCCGCTGAGGTAGCGTTTCCCAACGCCATGGTGGACCGCATTACGCCGGTAACCGCGCCCACGGATATCGAAGAGCTCTCCCAGCGTTTTGGCGTGGAAGATGCCTGGCCCGTGGTGTGCGAGCCCTTTACCCAGTGGGTGTTGGAAGATCACTTCCCCTTGGGCCGCCCGGCGTTCGAGAAGGTCGGCGTTCAAGTTGTCGAGGATGTCGAACCGTACGAACTCATGAAGCTGCGCCTGCTCAATGCCAGCCATCAGGCGCTGACCTACTTTGGCTATTTGGCGGGCTACCGCTACGCCCATGAGGTGTGCCAAGACCCGCTGTTTGTCGAGTTCTTGCTCGGTTACATGCGCGAAGAGGGCACGCCGACGCTGGCCCCCGTGCCGGGAGTAGATCTAGAAACCTACCGGCTGACGCTGATCGAGCGCTTTGCGAACCCGCAAATCAGAGACACCTTGGCGCGGCTGTGCGCCGAAAGCTCGGATCGCATTCCTAAATGGTTAGTGCCGGTGATTCGCCAGCAGCTTGCCCAGGGCGGTGAGATTGAGCGCAGCGCCGCCGTGGTGGCCAGCTGGGCACGCTACGCCGAAGGCGTCGATGAGCAGGGTCAGTCCATTGAGATCGTGGACCGTTTGCGCGAGCCGTTAATGGCCATTGCCGCCAATAACCGCACCCATCCAGCGGCCTTCGTGGAAAACCGCGAGCTGTTTGGCGACTTGGCGGACCAGCCTCGTTTCCTTAACGCCTACCTGGAGGCACTGAAGTCGCTGCATGAACGAGGCGCACGGGCTACTCTTGAGGCTCTGTTCGCGTCCAAAGGAACGTTGTGATGTATATCGGGGTGGATTGCGGTACGCAAAGTACCAAAGTCGTGGTGGTTGATGTGGAGCGGGGCGTCATTCTGGGCGAGGGCAGCCGCCCGCATCGCCTGGATGAAGGGGAGCATGGCCGCCGGGAGCAGGCACCCGCGGAGTGGCTGGCGGCGCTCAAAGGCGCGTTCTTTCAAGCGATTGAGCGCGCCGGCATCGATGCCAAGCAGGTGCGCGGCATCGGCGTGTCTGGCCAGCAGCACGGCATGGTGGCACTCGATGCCGATGGCGTGCCGGTGTATCCCGCCAAGCTGTGGTGCGATACCGAAACCAGCGCTGAAAATAGCGCGCTGGTGGAAGCGCTGGGGGGCGAGGCGGGCTGCCTGGAGAAGCTGGGCTTGGTGCTGCAAACCGGCTATACCGCCTCAAAAGTGGCTTGGCTACGCAACCACCATCCGGATGCCTACCAGCGTATTGCTACGCTATTGCTGCCTCATGACTACCTGAATTTCTGGCTGACTGGCGAACGGGTTACCGAGGCAGGCGACGCCTCGGGCACCGGTTACTTCGATACCCGCGCCCAGTGCTGGCAACAAGAGGTGTTTGCCGTCATTGCGCCGGAGCTCGACCCTGATCGCGTACTGCCACGGCTGATAGCCGCCCACGAACCGGCAGGTCGCGTGCGCCCGTTAGTAGCTCAGGAACTGGGGCTGAGCGATGACGTGGTGGTCTCCTCCGGCGGTGGCGACAACATGATGGGGGCGATTGGCACCGGCAATATTACCCAGGGGTTGGTCACCCTCAGCCTGGGCACGTCCGGTACGGTGTGTGCTTACTCACCTAATTCGGTGGTGTGTGACAGCGCCATGGTGGCGAATTTTTGCGCCAGCCATGGGGGTTGGCTGCCGCTGATCTGCACTATGAACGTGACCTCGGCAACGACTCGCGTGCGTGAGCTGTTTGGGTTGGACTTGGCTACCTTTGGCGACCAGGTCGCCAGCGCCCCGATTGGTGCCGAGGGCGTCACCGTGCTGCCGTTCTTCAACGGTGAACGAGTGCCCATGCTGCCCGATGCCACCGGCGATTTTCTCGGGTTGACCAGCCTGAACATGACCCAGGCAAACCTCTGCCGAGGCGTGATGGAGGGCGCGACCTTTGGACTCCGCTATGGGCTGGAGCTGCTGGGCGAGCTTGCCGCGGGCACCAGCCAGATTCGACTGATTGGCGGCGGGGCGAAAAGCCCGGTGTGGCGGCAGATGGTGGCGGACATGACCCATACCCAGGTGATCTGCCCCGAGATTACCGATGCCGCCGCGCTAGGGGCAGCCATTCAAGCGGCCTGGTGCGATCTACAGCCCGAGGGCGTTAGCCTGGCATCGCTCTGCGAGCACCTGGTGCATCTGGATGCGGCCTCGCTGGCGGAGCCCGATGCCGAGCGTGTGGCGGCCTATGAAACAGCCTATCAGCGCTATTTGGCTGCGCTAGCGCAGCGCCACGCGCAGTAAAACCAACAACGCCAGCACCTTCATCGAAAGGCGCTGGCGTGTCAGCATGATCAGACGTTATTGAGGGCTTACCAGAACTTATAGGGCAGGAATTTGCCGTTGAGGGTGAGCAGCACACGGTCGCCTTTCGGGTCTTCGATTTTGTCCACCTCCATGGTGAAGTCGATGGCGCTCATGATGCCGTCGCCGAACTTCTCCTGCACCACGTCTTTCAGCGTCTCGCCGTACACACCGACCACTTCGTAGAGGCGATAGATGAAGGGGTCCTGGGGAATCGCTTCATCCCACGCTTTGGTGGGGAAGGCGGTGAGCGCGGTGGCGACGTCGCCATCCACTTCGAGTACATCGCAGAGTTTATGGGCGATATCGGCGCTGGCGCTGTTCATGCCGTAGCAGGCAGAGGCGACCCACACCGGCGACATGCCGACGGCGCTGGCAATGTCGTCCCAACTCAATTTTTTACGGGCTTTGGCAGCCAGCAGGGTATGGCGCATTTCGAGCTTATCCATGACGGACCTCCTTGGGAGTGAACTTCACTAGGTTTTCTTGTGATTCGGTGGCAGGGGATGCCGGGGTTGAATCCGTGGTGGCCTCGGCAGCCGCTAGTTGCACCGGGTTGACCGGAGTGGGATAGCGCAGGCCTTGGCCGTCGAACTCCTGGGTGCGCAACTCGCTGGAGCGGTTCACCAGGAAGTCGACCAAGTAATTACGAATTTTGTAGAAGTGCGGGTGTTTAACGATACTTGCCCGCTGGCGTGGCCGGGGTAGGTCAATCTCCACCGCTTCGGCGATGCGCGCCTGGGGGCCGTTGGTCATCAAAAAGATGCGGTCAGCCAGTAAGATCGCTTCGTCCACATCGTGGGTAATCATGAACACGGTTTGCTGATCCTGGCTCCAGATGTTGATCAGCTCGTCTTGAATGACCCCACGGGTTAACGCATCCAGCGCGCCAAACG
Organism: Halomonas sp. MMH1-48; assembly: GCF_022348105.1. Lineage (NCBI taxonomy): Bacteria > Pseudomonadati > Pseudomonadota > Gammaproteobacteria > Oceanospirillales > Halomonadaceae > Halomonas > Halomonas sp. MMH1-48. The sequence goes on along the minus strand of NZ_JAKRFL010000005.1, from coordinate 124,848 downwards.
GCTCATCCAATAGCAGCAGTTTGGGCTTGGTGGCAAACGCCCGGGCAATACTCACCCGCTGGCGCATACCGCCGGATAGCTGGGAGGGCTTACGATCTACCACTTCTTTTAGGCCGACCATTTCCAGGTACTTCATGCTGTGGTCGGTGACCTCCCGGTCGCTCCACGCTTTCCAGCGGGCGCGTACGCCGAAACGAACATTTTCCAACGCGGTCAGCCAGGGCAGCAGGCTGTAGTTTTGGAACACGACGCCCCGCTCAAGGCCTGGGCCGCTGATCTCTTTGTTCTCCATGACCATAGAGCCTTCGGAGAACTGATCCAGCCCGGCAAGTGCATTCATAATGGTGGACTTACCGCAGCCAGAGTGGCCGATGATGCACACGAACTCGCCCTTCTCGAGTTGAAAGCTGATGTTCTCGAACACCGTGAGTGGTTCGGCCTCTCTGCTCGCGCCGGGGAAGCGCTTGGCGGCTTTCTGTACCTCTACGAAGGCATGACTCATGGTTGGCTCCTTACTCGGCGTACGTGACGAAGCGGGCAAGATAGGCAAGCGACATATCCAGCAGCATGCCCACCACGCCGATCATCAGGATGGAGAAGATCACGCTGGTCAGGTCGAGGTTGTTCCACTCGTTCCAGACGTAGTAGCCAATGCCGGTGCCACCCACGAGCATTTCGGCGGCCACGATGACCAGCCAGGCAATGCCGATGGAGATCCGCATGCCGGTCAGAATGGTGGGCGCTGCCGCAGGTAAAATGACCTTGAAAGCCGTTTGCAGCGACGACAGCTCGTGGGTACGGGCCACGTTGACCCAGTCGTTGCGCACGCCCGCCACGCCAAAGGCCGTGTTGAGCAGCATGGGCCAAATCGAGCAGATGAAGATGACGAAGATGGCGGAGGCTTCGGAATCGCGAATGATGAACAGTGCCAGCGGCATCCAGGCCAGCGGGGAGATGGGCCGCAACACCTGAATGAACGGGTTGAGCGCTCTGTACGCCAGCGGCGACATGCCAATCAAAAAGCCAATGGGAATCGCCACCAGCGCGGCCAGCAAATAGCCGCTGAGCACGCGATACAGCGAATAGCCCAGCTGAATGCCAATGCCTTTATCGTTGGGGCCTGCATCATAAAAAGGGTTCGAAAGCTCTTGCCACGCTTTAACGGCGATTTCTGAAGGTGGCGGTACTTTAGCGCTCTCATCGGCCCCGGCCAGCAGCTGCTCGTATTCGCTCAGCTCGGCACCTCCCCCCATGAGCGGGGATTGATTCAACCCTTCCCAGATGCCCAGACCCACGACCAGCAACATGATGGCAAGAATCGTGGCGCGAACGTTTAGGCTCAATTTCCACTCGGTAGTGGTGCGGTCCATGGTTAACCCCTCCGAATGGCGAAGCTGTCGACGTACGCTTCGGGCTGGGTGTAATCAAAGGTCTTGCCCATGATTTGGTAGTTGCGGGCGGTCTCTTCGGGCGCTTCATAGCCCAGCTCGCGCATCACGGTCTGCGCATCGGTAGCCAGATACACGTCCCGAGCGATCTGCTGATAATCCACGTCGCCTTCGATATAGCCCCAGCGCTTCATCTGCGTCAGGATCCAGACCGCCATGGAGTGCCAGGGGAAGGGGTCGAAATCGATGCGGTCGGGCACGTTCTGTACGCCGCCCAAACCGTCGGCAAAGCGCCCGGTGAGTACTTGCTCTATGACCGTGACCGGCTGGTTCAGGTAGTTCGTCGGAGCAATGGCTTCGGCAATCTCTGAGCGGTTGGCAGGGTCGGAGGAGTACTGGGTCGCGTCGATAATCGCACGAAGCAAAGCACCGTAGGTGTTCGGGTTCTCGCGGGCAAAGCGGGCGCTGGTGGCAAAGGCGCAGCAGGGGTGTCCGTCCCAAATCTCTTTGGTCAGCAGATGAATGAAGCCGATGCGTTCGAATACCGCGCGTTGGTTGAAGGGGTCGGGGGATAAGAAGCCGTCGATGTTGCCTGCCCGCAGGTTGGCGACCATCTCGGGCGGCGGAATCACGCGAATTTGAATATCTTGATCCGGATCCAAGCCGTGCTCGGCCACGTAGTAGCGCAGTAGGAAGTTGTGCATGGAGTACTCGAACGGTACGCCAAAGGTAAAGCCTTTCCACTGCTGCGGATCGCGCTTATCCAGGTGGTCGTTATGTAGCACGATGGCCTGGCCGTTGATGTTTTCTACCGCTGGCATGATGAATGGCTCGGGTGTAGAACCCGCACCGAGGGTCATGGCCAATGGCATGGGTGTCAGCATGTGTGCGGCATCGTATTCGCGGTTGAGAGATTTATCCCGCGCCACTGCCCACCCCGCGGTTTTGATGACCGAGACATCCAGGCCGTAGCGCTCATAAAAACCCATGGGGTGGGCCATGATGATGGGGGTAGCGCAGGTAATGGGAACGAAGCCCACATTAAGCTGGGTTTTCTCGAGCGGACCTAAACTCTCTTTGACGGCGGCTTTGATCGAATCTATGGGAAATAGGGTCGCTAACGCCGCGGCGGCCGTGCCGCCACCCACCAGCTTCATGAACTGACGGCGGTGCATGTCGCTATGGCCAAACATGCCGCGTACTAAGGCGCTTTCGACCACTCGATCCATAACGTCATCGGCGCTGCTTGGCGTTAACGATGGTGCCACTGCGTTTGTCTGATGCGGGGACCTAGCGCTGTTGGGTTGGGAGGGGGAGCACTGATGGCAATCGCACTGCCGTCCGTGAATCAGTGATTGGCGATGATCGAACGGGTTGCCAAGACTGCTGGGGTCGTTGTTCTCTTTCATGGACGTTCACCTCACAGGAGCAAAAGGGGTTTAAGCTGCGCCGTCTTGGTGCGTAACGATTCCCTGCGGCGCTATGTCCATAGATAGCGACTTATATGCCAAAACGAGTTTTTCTGATGTTTTTGTCCATGAGTCATAGGGTTACTGGTGTGAGAAGGCAGTCGCTGAGTCAACGAATTCGTCACGATTTTTCGTCAATGACGATATTTCGTTGTTTAAATAACGAAAATTCGTGATTGGCCCGCTGTTTGTATGGAAAGAGAGTCGTCCAGCTGGCTGCCAAGGAGCCTGTGATGCGTGGCACTTCCCACTCCTCGATCATCGAAACGCCCTTAACGCATATGGCCAGCCATACGCCGCTGGCCATGATCATCGTCGATCCGCTTAGCGATTCCCTGATCGATGCCAACCCTGCCGCCTGCCACTTGCTGCTCCTAGCGCGTGATCAAACCCTCACCACCCCCTTCAGTCACCGCTTGAGCGCCTCACTGCCGCTATGGGTCAGCTTTACCGACGAGGTACTAACGACCGGGCAAGGGTGGTCGGATGATTTAGTGCTGCTGGATAGCGCCCGCCAACCTCGTCGTGTCGAAGTCTATGGCCAACGCTTGCAGAGCGAATCGCAGCTATTGTTGACGTTGATCGATCGCAACAAGGCCGAACAGCGTCGTGCCAAGGCCGAGCTTAGCCGACAGCACCGGCAAGGGGAGGTGGGCTGGCAGCGGGTCGAGCAGGTGTTCGAGCGTATCGAAAAGCAGAATCAGCTGATTCTCAGCGCGGCCGGGGAGGGCATTTACGGCCTGGATGCCGATGGCAAAACCACCTTCGTCAATCCGGCCGCCGAGCGCATTCTTGGCTGGAGTACGGAGGATATGGTGGGCCACGATGCGCATCTGATGTTTCATCATACCCACGCCGATGGCAGCCACTTCCCCGTCCAGCAGTGCCCTATCCATGCCTCGTTTAGTGATGGTCAAGTGCACCATGTGGATGACGAAGTGTTCTGGCATAAAAATGGCGAGGCCATTCCCGTGGAGTACACCAGCACGCCGATTTTTGAAATGGGCCGATTAGTGGGAGCGGTGGTCCTGTTTCGCGATATTCGCGAGCGTAAACGTGCCGAGCAGCAGCTACGCGATGCGCTAGAAGAGGTGGAGTCGCTCAAACGCCGCTTGGAGCTAGAGAACCAGTATCTGCAAGAAGAGATCAAAGCCGAAGTGAACCACCGCAATATCGTCGGCAACAGCCCGGCGGTGGCCAAGCTGACTCAGCAGATTGCCATGGTCGCGCCGACCAGCGCTAACGTGCTGATTAGCGGCGAGTCAGGTACTGGCAAAGAACTGATTGCCCGGGCAATTCACGCAGGTAGTACTCGCAGCGACCGGCCGTTGATCCGCGTGAACTGTGCCGCGATTCCCCGCGACCTCTTCGAGAGTGAGTTCTTCGGTCACGTGAAAGGCGCCTTTACCGGCGCGGTGCAAGACCGTCCGGGACGCTTTGAATTGGCCCATGGCGGCACGCTGTTCCTGGATGAAGTAGGGGAAATCCCATTAGAGCTGCAGAGCAAGCTGCTGCGCGTATTGCAGGATCAGCAGTTCGAGCGGGTGGGGGATAACCGTACCCGCGAAGTGGATGTGCGGGTGATTGCGGCGACCAATCGTGAGTTAAAAGAGATGATCGATGCCGGGCAGTTTCGCGAGGATCTCTACTTCCGTTTGAACGTCTTTCCCATCGACTCCGTTCCACTGCGCAAACGCATCGAAGACGTGCCGCTGCTGGCCCGCCACTTCTTGCATCGCGCCTGCCTGAAGTTCAACAAACCTGGGGTACGAATACCGCCTGCGCAACTTGATGTCCTCACGCGTTATCCCTGGCCCGGCAATATTCGCGAGTTGGAGAACGTCATCGAGCGTCAGGTAATCGTGACGCAAGATCAGCGGCTCTCTTTCGATGACCTTTTGTTGGTAGAGCCATTATCTCGTCACACGGCGTTCAACGAAACGTCGCACGATAGTAGCGAGTTGCCCGACCACCTGCTCACCGAGCAAGCGCTGTGCCATCAGCAGCGGTGCAATGCACTAAAAGCGTTGAAAGCCGCAAACGGAAAGGTGTCTGGGGCGGGAGGAGCGGCTGAGCTGTTGGGCATGAAGCCCACCACCCTCACTTCGCGACTGCAAAAATGGGGCATCGATCCTCGGCAATATCGCAGACGCCAGCGCAAAAGTACGTCAGCCAACGATGCTTTGGACTAAGGTTAGGGAGGATCTGCTTGACATCCGTTTGTACACACAAATCAAGCAACTTCAAGTCTAGCATACATACATGAATGTAACTATAATGCCACTCTTTCATAATGGTGCCCTGCTGCGCCGTCTTACGTTGACACCTAGAGGCAATCCCATGCGACTAGCACACTGGGCAGTCAATGCCCCCTTCCGCCCCCTATTGTTGGCAGTACTCACGGCGTCCTTTATCGCGCCCGCCCAAGCGGCCGATTTGGTGACCATTACCCGTGACGCGCTGAATAACAATGCGGCTCTGGCCTCTGCGCGGTCTGAGTTTTCAAGCGTCGAAGCGGCGCGTGACGTCGCCCGCGGTGGACTGCTGCCTCAAGTGAACGCCTCTGGCAGCGCTGTGCATAACGAGCAGTTCGAGAGTCAAGGCTCGGCCCGTGGTGCCGGTACCGGAGCAGGGGCTAATGCGGGTGTCGGCGTCAGTGACGATAGCTACAACACGGTCTCTTTGACGTTAGAAGCCACCCAGGCTCTATTCAATGCGGTGACACGGCAGGAAGTCACTCAGGCAGAGCGTCAGATCGATCAGCAGGTCTATCTGCTGGCCGCCACCGAGCAGCAGCTGTTGATCGATGTGGCCAGTGCCTACTTCGATATTCTACGCGCTCATGAAGTGTTGGAAGCACGGTTAGCGCAGGAGCGTGCTATCGGCCGTCAGCTAGAGCAGGCCCGTGAGCAGTTCGAGGTCGGTTTGATTGCGATTACCGAAGTCGAGGAGGCGCGGGCGAGCTTCGATCAATCTCGCGCCGATCGCATTGCTGCCGAGAGCAACCTGCAAGTAGCGTTTGAAGTGCTGGAGCAGCTTACCGGCCAGCGTTATGCCAGCATCGAAGCCCTGGGCGATAGTATGCCCATCGCGCTGCCGACGCCCACCGACCGTGATTACTGGGTCGAACAGTCACTGGAGCGCAACCCCCAGGTACTTGCCCAGCAGGCGGGTATCGAAGTTTCTCGTGTGGGAGTAGAGCTGGCCCGTGCTGGTCGTTTGCCCACCGTGCAAGCGTTCGCCAACTATCAGTACGCCGACAGCGACAGCGAATTAGTGAGCGGTTACGACACTTCCGCTCAGGTCGGTGTTTCGGCGAACGTGCCGATCTATACCGGTGGCAGCACCAGCGCCAGCATTCGACAAGGCACTTTCCAATTGGAGAGCAGCCAGTACGACTTCGAGTCTCAGCGCCGCACTACGATTCAACAGGTTCGCTCGCTCTATACCCAGGTCAGCAACAACGTCGAAACGGTCGAAGCGCGCCAGCAGGCCATCGTGTCCAACCGCAGCGCGCTGGAAGCGACCCGCGCGGGTTACGAAGTGGGTACGCGCAATATCGTCGACGTGCTCAATGCCGAGCAAAACCTCTATAACGCCATCGCCAATTATGCCGAGGCGCGTTACGACTATGTCGTGAATCTGCTGTCGCTGCGTCAGCAGGCAGGGCTGCTCGATGTCGAGGCCATCGAAGAAGTGAACGCGTGGCTCACCGGCGAGGACATCCACTTTATTCTACCGGAAAGCAATGAGCCCGACGCGTATCAGCGTGCAATGGATATTGGTGCACCGCCCACTCCAGGTGCTTGACGTACGCTGCGCATGCCTTCTTGGCGGTCGGTCAATGTTTAGAAAAATGAATGGGAATTCGACGCATGAAAAGAGTGATTCACTCAGGTAGAGCGAGTCTAGTGACGCTGATCGCCGCGTTAGCGCTCACGGCGTGTGGCCAGGAGCAGCCACAAGAGCAGCAAAGCCAGCAGCAGGAAGCGCCGCCCCACCCGGTGGAGGTCACTGAGATAGCGCGTCGGGACATACCGCTGGATAAATCCTACCCCTCGCTGTTGCGCAGCGATAGTGAAGTGACGCTCGTGGCACGCGTCAGCGGCTTTTTGGAAGAGCGCCACTTCGAACCTGGTCAAATGGTCGAGCAGGGCGATCGTCTGTATACCATCGAGCCCGATCTGTATCAGGCGACCGTCAACCAGCGGGAAGCTGACCTGCAAAGCGCCCGCGCCGAGCTGGCCCGTGCCCAGCGCGATGCCCAGCGTTTCGAGCAGCTGCTGAGCCAAAACTCCGTTAGCCGCCAGCAGTACGATCAAGCGCTTGCCGAGCAGCGCGTGGCGCAGGCCAACGTTGCCCAGGCGGAGGCGGCACTGACCAGCGCCAACCTGGACTTAGGCTACTCCAACGTGACGGCACCGGTATCCGGCATGATCAGCTTGAGCCAGATCAACGTCGGCAACTTGGTGACGTCGGGCACCGAGCTTGCCACGATCACGCCGTTGGATCCGCTGGAAGTGCGCTTCCAGTTGCCCCAGCGTGATGCCTTCGAGCTGCGTCGCCAGCTCGGCAGCGACGGCGATACCTCCCAAATTACCGCCCATTTGCGGGTGCCGGGGCTAGACGGTAGCGAAGGCAGCGAGTTGGAAGGTCGCCTGGATTTTCTGGGTTCCCGCGTGGATACCGGCACCAGCACCGTGCAAGCGTCGGCGACCTTCGCCAATCCTGATGGCGAGGTGCTGCCCGGCCAGTTCGTGCGCGTGCGTATCGAGGGCTTGAAGCGCTTCGACGTGCTGGCCGTGCCAGAAATTGCCGTCACGCAAGGCTTGATGGGGCCTTTGGTATACGTGCTGGATGACGAGAACAAAGCCCGGGAGCGCACCGTTCAGTTGGGTGAAGTCGCAGGCCCATGGCAAATCATCCGCGATGGTCTGGAGCCTGGTGATCGCGTGGTCGTCGGTGATCCTGCCGGTCTGGAAGCGGGGGTCTTGATCGATCCTCAGCCGTTTAGCGGCAGCGCGACTGAGGTAGTGGAAGAAGCGATGCAGGAAGATGCCCAGGAAGAAGCGCAAGCCGCTGAGGCAATGCAGCAAGCCGACGGCGCGCAACCCGCTGCTGAAGGGGAAGAGGGCGCGCAATAATGAATTTCTCTAACTTTTTTATCAGCCGCCCGATCTTTGCCACGGTACTGGCAATCATCGTCACGCTGGTAGGTGTGATGGCCATGCGGGTGCTGCCGATCGAGCAGTACCCCAGCGTGGTGCCGCCTACGGTATCGGTGCAGGCCCAGTTCCCAGGGGCGGATGCCGAAACCGTGGCGCAAACGGTGGCGGCCCCGCTCGCCGAGGCGATCAACGGCGTCGAGGACATGCTCTACATGACCTCCAATAGTGCCGATAACGGCACCATGAGTCTGAGTGTGGCGTTCAATATCGGCACGGATGGCGATATCAACACGATCAACGTCAACAATCGTGTGCAGGGGGCGCTATCGCAGCTACCGGAGGCCGTGCAGTCCCAGGGCGTCACCGTCGAACTGCGCTCAGACTCCATTTTGATGCTGGTGGCGCTGACCTCGCAAAGCGGGGATTACGACAAGATCTACATGCAGAACTACGCCACGCTCAACATTCTGGATGAGCTTCGCCAAGTGCCAGGGGTGGGTAACGCCGAGGTGCTCGGCGGCGGTGAGTTCGCCATGCGGATATGGATGGACCCCGACAAGCTGGCGCAATACGACCTCACGCCCAGCGAAGTGGCTAGCGCCATTCGTGCTCAGAACACCGAAATTCCCGCTGGTAACCTGGCCGCAACGCCACAAAGCGACCCGCGCGCCTATACCTATACGATCACTGCCGGTGGACGACTTACTAGCACCGATGATTTCCGTGAGATTTTCCTTCGCACCAACCCCGACGGCTCGTCGCTGCGCCTACAAGACGTAGCACGTATCGAACTGGGCGCCTCGTTCTATGGCGTCGACGCACGATTGAACGGCGACGCCATGACGCCGATCATCATCAATCAGCAGCCGGGGGCCAACGCGCTGGAAACCGCCGAGGCGGTGCGTGCCACCATGGAAGAGCTGGCCGGGCGGTTCCCGCCAGGGCTCGAGTACGTCACTCCCTACGATACGACGCTGTTCATCGATGCCTCGGTAGAAACGGTGATCAAGACGTTCATCGAAGCGTTTCTGATCGTCATCGTGATCCTGTTCATCTTCCTGCAGAACTGGCGCTTTACCGTGATCGCCATGTCGGTGGTGCCGGTGTCGGTGATCGGTACCTTCGCAGGCTTTTATCTATTCGATTTCTCGATCAACCTGCTGACGCTATTTGCCCTGGTGCTGTCGATAGGCATCGTGGTGGATGACGCCATACTGGTGGTCGAGAACGTCGAGAGGGTTCTTAGCGAAGAGGACGACATCAGCGTTCGTGAGGCGACGATCCGAGCCATGAAGGAAGTCGGTGGGCCGGTCATTGCGACCTCGCTGATCATGGCGGCGGTCTTCGTACCGGTCGCTTTCTTGGGAGGCTTCACCGGGCAGATCTATCAGCAGTTCGCGATTACCGTAGCCATCTCGGTGGCGCTGTCGGCGCTGATGGCGTTGACCTTTACTCCAGCCCTGTCGGCGATCTTCATCAAGCACAACCTGCACAAAACCAAGCAATCGGCGTTCAAGCGTGCCATTACCACGCCGCTGCGGCTGTTCGACCGCTTCTTTGCGGGCTTCACCGCGGTGTACATGTGGGTGGTGAAGAAGCTGGTGCGTTTCTGGGTGCTGGCGCTGGCGTTGACCGTGGCGGTGGGCGCAGGCTCTTATTGGCTCTACGCCAATACGCCCTCGACGCTGGTGCCAGAAACCGACCAGGGGATCGTCTTGGCAAGTATCTCTTTGCCGGATGCGGCCTCGCTGAGTCGTACTCAAGCGTACATGGCCGAGTTGAGCGAGCAGATCGAAGCCATCCCTGGTGTCGAGTACTCCTCGGCTGTGGCGGGTTACGACATTCTCTCCAGTGCGGTGAATACCGCACGCGGCATCATGTTCATCAACATGAAGCCATGGGCAGAGCGTGAACTCACCGCTAACGAACTGGTCGGCCGCATCATGCAACTGGGGGCCAGTATCGATGGCGGTTCGGCGATGGCCTTCAACGTGCCGCCGATCATGGGGCTTTCCACGACCGGTGGCTTCACCGGCTATTTGCAGTCGTTCGACGGAGCGTCCACGCGGGAGCTGTATGAAGCTTCGTTGCAAATCATGCAGGCGGCGAACCAGCACCCGGTGTTGAACCGTGTGTTCACCACGTTCAACGTGAACGTGCCTTCGTACCGGGCGGAGATCGACCAGCAAAAAGCGCTCAGCTACGGCGTTGCGCTGGAGAACATCAATTCGGCGCTGGCGAACACCTTTGGTAATGGGTTCGTGAACTACTTTAGCTACCAAAACCGCAACTTCCAGGTGTACTTACAGAACGAGGACGAGTTCCGTAAAACACCGGAAGACGTCAACAACGTCTACGTGCGCGGCGGTAATGGCGAGCGTATTCCACTCTCTGAGTTCGTCACGCTAGAGCGTCAAACGGGACCTGCGGTGGTGTCGCGTTTTGGGGTCTACGCGGGGGCGCAATTCCAGGGTAACCCGGCACCCGGCTACAGCTCGGCCCAAGCCATCGAGGCCATGGAAGAAGTGGTGCAAGAGACGCTGGGCGATAACTGGGGCATGGGCTGGACCGGAACGGCGTATCAGGAGTCCAACCTGGGTAATACCGCCACGCTGGCCATCGTGTTCGGTATCTTGATGGTGTTCTTGATTCTGGCGGCACAGTACGAAAGCTGGTCGTTGCCGTTGGCGGTTCTCACCGCTACACCTTTCGCTTTCCTTGGCGGCATCGCGGGTATCGTGCTACGCGGATTGGATACCAGTGTCTACGTGCAAATCGGCATGCTGGTGGTGGTCGGCCTGGCGGCGAAGAACGCCATCTTGATCGTCGAGTTTGCCGAGCTGCAGCGTAAAGAGCAGGGTAAGTCGATTCGTGAAGCTGCGGTGACCGCAGCAGAGCTGCGCTTCCGTCCGATCGTCATGACCTCATTGGCGTTCATTTTCGGCACGTTACCGTTGGCGCTGGCCACCGGTGCCAGTGACGTGAGCAGTCACCACATTGGTACTACGGTAGCGGTGGGTATGGCCTCCGTGGCGGTGTTGGGAAGTCTCTTCATTCCCAGTTTCTACGCCATGATCGCGTCGGTCTCGGATTGGCTCTATCGTAAGCGCCATCCGAACGGCAACCGCCAATCGCAGGCGGAACTTGGCCACGATAACGGTTAATGTATCTGGCTTGACTGACGACGGGCGCCCTTTTCAGGGCGCCCGTTTTTTTGCCACCGATCCGATTGCCCCTCGACCCTGGCGCTTCATAAGCCAATGAGATGAGCTACGCTAGTAGTGACCCCGTTTTTAGCTTGTACTAATAAACGCCAATAATCAGAGCTTGGGTCAGGCGCAAACAAGACTGGGTACGCCCAGAGGAGGACACGCCATGCAAACGCTTATCTCTGCTGCGCTGCAGTTTCCTACCGTCGTGTTTAGTTTTTTGCTGGCGCTAATGGCGCTCTACTGGCTGCTGGTACTCATTCGACTAGCCCCTCTAGAGCTTTTCGAGCGCGACAGCTTACGCGATGATCATATGGCCAGCACCTTGGTCTCGCTTGGGTTTGCCGGGGTACCCGCGACGCTGGCGCTCAGCTTCTTGATGCTCATTGCCGGTGCGTTATCACTAGCCGTCGAGCTGCTCGCTCTGCGATGGATGCCGCTTGGATTGCTCAGGGTGCCGGTCGGGGTGTTGGTCGTGTGGGCTGCGCTCGCGGTAGCTTCCCCCATCGCTGCCGCTTTATGCCATGCGCTGCAGCGTGCGCTGCACCGTTATCAACCCTTCAAACGTCGCTGTCTGCTGGGCGCTACCGTCGTGGTGGCAGAGCGCCAAAACGACGAATCTGCCAGCGCTACGCTGCTCAATGAGCCCAACAGTACGGTCATATTGCACTGTAAAGCCGGGGACTGCCCGCAGCCGGGTGAGCGCCGTGTGTTGGTGAAGTATCTAGCCAAGGAAGGGGCATACCGCAGCGTGCTAGAGCAGTACTATCTGGATACACGGGTGCGTATCAATAAGCTTCGTTTGCAGCACAAGCAGCATCCTAACGGATACTCCACCTAACGGCTGCCTTCAGCGATGAAACCAGCGCTGCCACTGTCTCGTCAGCCAGCTCAATAGGGTGGGCGCAGCGGTGGCGGCACGTTCGCGATGTGTGCGTGCAGGCGCGTCGAGGAAGTGGCGTATGGGCGTGACCTGTTCGGGCGTGTTGAGCATCGGAGCGTGGCCGCATCCTGTGACGGTCAAGGTCGTCAATGTAGGCTGGACCTCGGCCATCTTGGGTAGCGTCTCGGCATCCAATAGGGTCGATGTCTCTCCGCGAATCACCATCAGCGGGCAGCGAATGTTGGCCCAGTCGGCCCAGGTGTCTCTGGGCGTGTCGTGGATAAACTGCTCGCCGATACGCGGGTCGAAGTGGTAGGTCCAACTGCCGTCGGGTAGGCGGCGAGCGCTGTTCAAGGCCAGCTCTCGCCACTCCTCCTCGCGGGTGATACCAAAACTGGCGTAATGCTGGGTAAGTTCTGCTTTTAAGTCGGCAAAGTTGTTGAACCGATGCGTCACGCCAAAGTAGCTCGACAGGGCGATGAGACCCTCTTTATTCAGCTCGGGCCCCACGTCGTTGAGGATCAGCCGTGAAATGCGCGAGCGGTGCTGTGCGTCTGCTGCGATCAACATGCCCAGCAGGCCGCCCATGGACGTCCCTAGCCAGTCCACCTGATCGAGCTCGTAATGATCCAGCAACGCAACGGCAATGGTGATGTAGTGACTGTAGAGATAGTCATGGGCGGGAAACAGCGACCAGCTGGAGAGTCCGCGACCCGGAGTGTCTGGGGCGATGATGCGCCACTCGCTGCCCAGCTCTCTCGCCAGGGCGGCGAAGTCACCGCCGTGGCGGGCAAGCCCGTGCCAAGCGATCAGAGTGCGCGTTGCTTTTGGGTTCCAAATGCGTACGGCCACGTCCAACTCGCGCACGCGGATAAATTCCAAAGCATCCATACTGGGCTCCTTTCATGAGATAGCTCCAGTATAGGCGATTTGCTGCAGTGCAACAGAGAGGGAAGTCACCTCAGCGGTGGAGCATGGCCATTAAAGCGTCAATCAACTCTCCGCCGCGCTCGCGTAGGGAAAACGCATCGGGATTACGTAGCCAGTCGTGAAACAGGCCGCCAAGAGTAGCCTGCATGAGCCTCGTGGCAATCTCCGGTGTTATATCATCGCGTAATAGCTGCTGCTGTTGGGCGAGCTGAAACACCAGAAGCATCTCGTCGAAGCATTCTTCGGCAATTTCATCCTGCATTTCGATGGGATTGATGTCGCTAAAGAACTCACAGCGATGCAGCAGAATCGATAGGATGCGCTGGTGAGAGGGCTGCTCCAAACGGTTCAGGCCCGCATGGCAGGCAAGACGGATGGCATCGAGTGGTGACACCGTGGGGTCGGCGTTATTGACCTCTTCCATCAACGACTGAAATGGCATGCGCACCCGCTGTACCAGCGCCATGAAGAGGTCACCCTTGTTTTTGAAGTGCCAATAAACGGCACCTCGGGTAAGGCCAGCATGGCGAGCAATTTGCTCCAATGACGTGCGCGCAACGCCTTTTGCGAAAAACACCTCTTCAGCAGCATCCAACAGCGCTTCGCGAGTTGCAGCAGCCTCCGCTTTGGTTTTTCTTGCCATGAAACCATTACCTCACTCTCGATACACAATGGCGTTATTTTATCTGATGTGGTGCCTTTTTACATTCAAAACTGTATGGATAATGGGTATAAGTTGATAATCTAGGTTATCAAGCACGTTACTTAATGGTTGAAAACGGATATGATTTCATTTTGAAACACTGTTTTAAAACCTTTCAAAGCCCTGGTGCCACTTAGAAATGGCGTATCAGGCTATGTCTCCCTGCATGTATAAGGAATGGCCATGGCGCGAGCTCCTTTCTCCCTAGCTGGGCATACCGTGATGCCTGGGCAACGTTTACAGATCGACGTGCCGGTAGCGCGCCTGTATACCCATACGCCGCTGCATATTCCGGTCGAAGTGGTTCATGGCCGCAAAGAGGGGCCGGTAATGTTAGTGTGTGGAGGGATTCATGGCGATGAGATCAATGGTGTGGAGATCGTCCGCCGTTTGCTGCGCTCGAAGACGATCAATAGCCTGCGTGGTACGCTGATTGCGGTGCCGGTGGTCAATGTTTTCGGCTTTCTCCAACAGACGCGTTACCTGCCTGACCGTCGCGACTTGAACCGCTGTTTCCCTGGTAGCGAAAAAGGTTCGCTGGGCGGCCGAATCGCGGCGCTGTTTCGCGATGAGATCGTCGATCACGCCACCCATATCATTGACCTGCATACCGGCGCCATTCACCGCACGAACTTGCCGCAAATCCGTGCACAGCTAAGTACGGGCAGCGAAACCGAGCGCATGGCAGACGCCTTTGGTGCGCCGGTTATTTTGAATGCGGAACTACGCGAAGGCAGCCTGCGTCATTACGCCCAAAGCCGCGGTATTCCGGTGCTCACCTATGAGGCGGGTGAAGCGCTGCGCTTCGATGAATGGGCCATTGTCCCAGGGGTGCAAGGCGTGCTGCGCGTCATGCGCCGCTTGGGCATGCTCACAGGCGAGCAGCGTCGCCGTGCCCCGGCTCCGGCCGAACTGGCCAATGGCTCAAGCTGGGCGCGCGCACCCATCGACGGCATCTTGCGCCCCAAGGTGCGCTTGGGGGCGCGAGTGGCCAAAGGCGAGGTGCTTGGCAAAGTGGCAGATCCATTCGGCAACGATGAAGACGAAGTGCGCGCCATGGCGGACGGCATCGTCATCGGCATGAGCCGCTTACCGCTTGCCAACGAAGGAGAGGCGCTTTACCACATTGCCCGTTTCGACGAGATCGAAGAAGCCGAGACGGCCATCGAAAGCTTCCAGTCCAGCCTGACGCCTCCACCAGACGCGCTGTATTGACGTTATCTCGATAGTTATCAGCTATTAAAGCAATAGCCCTATAACCAGCGCCATGGATGGCGCGATGCTGGCTTGTTGGCTATACCTGTGTGGGTGCCGCCTTAGCTTACGTTAAAAAGCAGTAGCGGTGATTTCCAGTGGTACAGACCGTGCCATGTCGAGTGTGACAAGGAGGAAGAGCAATGAGCAGTGGTAGCCAGCATCCCACCACCAATGAAGCAGGTATTCCGGTAGCGAGCGATGAGCATTCGCTGTCGGTAGGCGCGGATGGTCCGATCGTGATGCACGATCACTACCTGATGGAGCAAATGGCGGCGTTTAACCGGGAAATGATTCCCGACCGGCAGCCCCATGCGAAAGGCAGTGGCGCTTTTGGTCACTTCGAAGTCACTCAAGACGTTAGCCAATACACCAAAGCAAAATTTCTGCAGCCAGGCACGAAGACCGATGTCCTCATTCGCTTTTCCACCGTAGCAGGGGAGAGCGGTAGCCCGGATACATGGCGCGATCCGCGCGGCTTCTCGATCAAGTTCTACACCGAAGAAGGTAACTTCGACATGGTGGGTAACAACACCCCCGTGTTCTTTGTACGCGACCCAATGAAGTTCCAGCACTTCATCCATTCTCAAAAGCGCCGCGCCGATAATGGCCTGCGCGACCACGACATGCAGTGGGATTTTTGGACGCTGGTGCCTGAATCTGCTCACCAAGTGGCTTGGCTCATGGGCGACCGCGGCGTTCCCGCCACCTGGCGGCACATGAACGGCTACTCCAGCCACACCTATATGTGGGTAAACGATGAGGGCGAACGATTCTGGGTGAAGTACCACTTCAAAACCGATCAAGGCATCAAATGCATGACTCAAGAGCAGGCCGACCAGATGGCCGGTAGCGATGCGGACTACCACCGCCGCGACCTGTTCGAGGCCATCAAGCGCGGCGATTACCCCACCTGGACGTTGCACATGCAGATCATGCCGTTCGAGGATGCCAAGACCTACCGCGTTAATCCCTTCGATCTTACCAAAGTGTGGTCACACAAAGATTACCCCTTGATCGAAGTGGGTAAACTGACGCTCGACCGTAACCCTACCGATTTCCATAGCGAAATCGAGCAGGCTGCGTTCGAACCCAACAACATGGTGCCCGGCACCGGGCTGTCGCCGGATAAAATGCTGCTGGCTCGCTCCATTTCCTATGCGGATGCCCACCGCGCAAGGTTAGGGGTAAATTACAAGCATATCCCCGTAAATACCCCCAAATGCCCTGTGCATAGCTATGGTCAGGGTGGCGCCATGCGCATTCGCCACGCCACTGATCCTGTCTACACCCCCAATAGCAAAGGCGGACCCAAGGCAGATGGGCAGCGCTACCCGGAAGATGCGGTGTGGTCGACGGATGGGCAATTCGTACGCGCCGCGTACACGCTGCGCAAAGATGACGACGACTGGAGCCAAGCGCACACCCTGGTGCGTGAGGTGATGGACGATGCCCAGCGTGACCGGTTGGTTTCCAACGTGGTGGGGCACCTTTCCGGTGGCGTCACCGAGCCGGTGTTGGAGCGTGCGTTTGAGTATTGGCGCAACATCGATCAAGAGGTGGGCGAGCGTATCGAGCAAGGCGTTCGCGCGCAGTAGCCCCGTAAACGACAACGCCCAACGATAACATCGTTGGGCGTTAGCTAAACTGTCAGCCCATTGGCCGTTAGGTCACGGGCTGGCTGGTCTTATACTCTTCGATAGACTCCGCTTCAAAATTAGGCTCGCGAACCAAGCCGAGCGCATCATCAAACAAACGTAAGCCTGCACCCTCTTTGTGCGCATGCTCCGACAGGTGTCGACGGAACCGACGCCCGCCAGGACAGCCCTGAAACAGCCCAAGCAGATGCCGAGTGATATGATTCAGCTTGGCCCCTTCACCCAGCCGCTGCTGAATGTACGGGCGAAACGCCGTGGCTGCTTCCAATCGCGTACGCGCAGGGCCCGACTCCCCAAAAATCTGCTTATCCACACTCGCTAGTAACCACGGGTTTTGGTACGCCTCACGACCTACCATCACGCTATCTACGTGCTCAAGCTGCGCTTGGCACTCTTCAAGCGTTTTAATGCCGCCGTTGATGCCGATATGTAGCTCAGGATAGCTCTGCTTCAGCCGGTGCACGCGGGGATAATTCAGCGGCGGAATATCGCGATTCTCTTTCGGCGACAGCCCCTGCAGCCACGCCTTGCGGGCGTGTACGGTAAACACCTCACAGCCCGCCGAGGCCACGATATCGATAAATCGGGCTAAATCTGCATCTTCATCCTGATCATCGATGCCGATGCGGCACTTCACCGTGACCGGAATCGACACCGCCGCCTGCATGGCTTTCACCGCCGCCGCTACTTTCTCAGGGTGGCCCATCAGACACGCGCCAATCATGTTGTTCTGCACCCGGTCGCTGGGGCAGCCAACGTTCAGATTGACCTCATCATAACCCCACGCCTGCGCAATCGCCGCGCACTCCGCCAGTTCCCCCGCATCGCTGCCCCCCAACTGCAGCGCAATCGGATGCTCCACCTCGCTATAACCCAGAAAGCGCTCCCGGGGAGAACCATGCAACACCGCCCCAGTCGTCACCATCTCGGTATATAGCAGCGCCCGCTTGGTTAACGTGCGCGCGAAGGCGCGGTAATCTCGGGTCGTCCAATCCATCATGGGGGCGACGGAGAATCGGCGTGCCATGTCTGCTGGGCTTTGTTTCTTCATATCAATCACTTGCATCATAAGATGCTATCTATAAGTCATGCTTTATGTACCACTAATGTACCAATAGCAAGTTTCTTGCCGTGTAACGAAAAGCGGTGGTGCACCATGGCTATGTATTCGAAGGGGCATCGTTGGCGTGCGATTGTACGCAAGAAGCTATGAACAGTACAAAGCTAAGCTATCTCTGCACGACTGTTGAGGTCCTAACACTGTGGACCCCACTGGAGAGGCATGGCTTCTCTAAGGAGGGGTGAGAGGTCTGTATCAATCATCGCGCAGCCCTCATAAGTTCTTATAAACCCCTGCATCACTTTGCGTATTTTGTGGTCAAAAAAAGGTATGGTGAGAGTCAACGCTGGGTAGGCAGGCGTGACACATTAAGATGAGGAGTCGTTATGGGGAAGACGCTCGGTTATGTTGGCGTGGCGTTAGTTGGGGCCCTGCTATTGAGCGGGTGCAGCGGGCCAGAGGAAGATGTCCCACAAACCCAGCCTAACTCCGTGGCCGTAGAGCGCGCCTCTGAGCCGGAACCGCCAACGCAGCAGGTGGAGCCCCTGGAAGTCGTTATTTCGACGTCAGCGTCACTGCGTCCCGATCGCCGCCTAATGGTAGAAGGCGACACCAATTTGCCGGATAACGCCCAAGTGCAGGTGATTATCGAGCGGGAGCTAAGCCGCGTCCGTTGGCAAGCGCGTACGCGAGTGATGGACGGTAAATTCGAAGCGGGGCCCTTTGGTTCTGGCAGCGGCCTACCGGATGGGGGCTATTGGGTTACGGTACAGTTAGGTGAGGCTGCCGTTCAGCCAGAAAGCGTGCAGGAACGCATTGGTGGAGAAGGCGAATACTTGGCGGGAGAGCTGGTCAGCCAATCCCGCCACGGTCTAGGGCAGATAGCCACCTACTCGCGCCGTTTCTTGATTGGCAATGAACCAAGACGGACGCGCGACCAGGTGGAGGTGATTGAGGACAACTAAAGGGATGGGGAGGTAGTTGCTTTAGGCAGGACACCAGTGTGCCAGTAATACGGCATGGATAGAGATGTCACTTGGCGCTTTCGCAAAGTGTTCGATCACGAAGCGGTTATCCCGCTGGACCAAGTAATGGCCCGCCTTATGGAACACATGTGTTGGGCCGAGCAGGAGTAAATCCCCGGATGCAATGGGTGAAAAATCCGTGTCTTTGCCCGGGGTCGCCATCACGCAGGGCGCCTTCCAGTCGATCTTCAACGGCAGATGATGCGGTACGGTAATGGTCGTGGCCTGAACCTGTTCCCAGGGGAGGGGACCCGTATGGCTCAGGGTTAACAGTTGAGGTGCACTATCACCTTCTAGCAGGGTAGCCAGCGAACAATCGAGGGCATCGGCGAGCGCCACTAGACGCTCGTGGCCGATCTGTTTAATCGCCCCGGACTCCCAGTAAGAAATGGTGACATCTGACACGCCAACTTTACGTGCAAGGGCAGCCTTGTTGAGCTTGGCCCTAAGCCGCAGTTGCTTGATACGTGAGCCTAGCGATTCCATTTCATTTTCCTGTCGATGAGCTGAATCAGCTCGTTGAATGTACTTCCACCCGCAAGGTGGCGCTCTGATCATACTGAGAAAGACGCAATGTTTTCTCATGTACGAACACGAATCATAGGTACTGCGTCATACTAAGCGATTGTGCATTAGCGCGCATCTTCCTATCGACGATCCTTGAGCACTCGTTCAGACGCTTTTAAGCCAAACTCGTTCCCTTATGGAGGCTGTTGGTTGATCTAAGGGTGCGTATAATGGCGCCACGCTTAATTGCCAAAAGGATCCGTTGATGACCGTTCGCACTCGTATCGCGCCTTCTCCTACAGGCGATCCGCACGTAGGTACTGCTTATATTGCGTTGTTCAATCTCTGCTTTGCTCGTCAGCACGGCGGGCAGTTCATTCTGCGTATCGAAGATACCGATCGGGTGCGTTCGACTCCCGAGTCCGAACAGATGATTTTGGATTCCTTGCGCTGGCTGGGGTTGGAGTGGGATGAAGGTCCTGACGTTGGTGGCCCACATGGCCCTTATCGCCAAAGCGAACGTGGCGATATCTATGCGATGCACGCCCAGCGGCTGCTGGATGCTGGTCATGCTTTCAAATGTTACCGCACCAGCGAAGAGTTGGACGAACTGCGTGAGTCTCGCAAAGAGGCGGGCCTACACTTAGCGCTGAAGCCAGCCGATCTAGCCTTGGACGTCGACGAGCAGGCACGCCGTGAGCAAGAAGGCTGGCCGTACGTCATTCGTATGCACGTACCCAGCGAGGGTGTGTGTGTGGTGAGCGACATGTTGCGCGGCACGATCGAGGTCGATTGGGCGCAGGTCGATGCGCAGATTCTGATGAAGTCAGACGGTATGCCCACCTATCATCTGGCGAACGTGGTGGATGACCAACTGATGGGCATTACTCACGTACTGCGTGGTGAAGAGTGGATCAACTCCGCGCCGAAGCACCAACTGCTATATGAGTACTTTGGCTGGGAAATGCCGCAGCTCTGCCATATGCCGTTGCTGCGTAATCCGGATAAGTCCAAGCTCTCCAAGCGTAAGAATCCCACATCGATCAACTACTATCGTCGCATGGGGTTTTTACCCCAGGCCGTTACCAACTACCTAGGGCGCATGGGCTGGTCGATGCCCGACGAGCGTGAAAAATTCAGCCTGTCAGAAATGATGGCGGAATTCGATATTCAGCGCGTCTCCCTCGGTGGTCCCGTGTTCGATCTGGAGAAGTTAACGTGGCTAAACGGCGTTTACATTCGAGAAGATTTGGATGACGACGCCCTGCTTCAGGCGCTGCGCGAATGGGCGTTCAACGATGCGTACGTTAAACAGATTTTGCCGCAAGTGCGTCCACGGATAGAGACGCTTTCTCAGGTCGTACCGCTCGCTGGCCATTTCTTCTCAGGTTTGCCAGCGATCAGTAAAGATGACTTTGATAGCGTAAAGCTGGACGACGAAGAACTCGTCAAGCTGCTGCAATTCCTGGTTTGGCGTTTCGAGGCCGTTTCTGCTTGGCATAAAGACGCACTTCTGGCCGAGGTGAAAACATTGTCAGAGCACTTCGAGCTCAAAATGAAAGTGTTCTTGGCACCGGTGTTCATTGCCATCACCGGAAGTGCGTCCAGTACCTCGGTGATGGATGCGATGGCTATCTTGGGCTCCGATGTGACACGTGCGCGGTTGCGTAACGCTATTGACGTGTTAGGGGGTGTTTCCAAAAAGCAAGCGAAGCGGTTTGAAAAAGAGTACCGCGATCTGTAATTGACCCCTGGTATGAAAATGGAGAGAGCGTCACGCGGTCTAGTTATGAACGCGTGGCGTTTTCTTCGGGAAATAGGCTTGACGAAGATCAGGCGAATCAGTAATATACGCTCCGTCTTCGCGACATGTGGGGCCTTAGCTCAGCTGGGAGAGCGCAACACTGGCAGTGTTGAGGTCAGCGGTTCGATCCCGCTAGGCTCCACCAATATCAGCCATCCCTGATGTTGATTGTCCAAGATATCTAAGGTCTGACAACGTCCCATTCGTCTAGTGGTCTAGGACACCGCCCTTTCACGGCGGGAACAGGGGTTCGAACCCCCTATGGGACGCCACTCTCTTTGTTCGTCTCCTCAAATCATTTCGATTCGCGAATAGCAATGAGTCTTCTCACTTGCCTTTTTTGCATTCCTGCCGTCTAGAACTTGCGTCTATTTCACGCGTTATTTGTCCATATTGTGCTTGACTTGTCCACTTTTGTAACTTGGAGGAGTGGGTTGTGCACAACCACATAAAGATGAAGCAAAAAATCAGCAATTTAGCGTAAATTCTTTAAAATCAAATAGTTATATTAGGTTAAAAAATAACCAATTTAAGGCTGAGTCACTGTTCATGGCGATTGTGGGGCGTTTTCTAGTGGTTGTGAACAGGGTTATCCACAGATAGTGTGGAAAACCCTGGCCAGGCAGCGAGTGCCAAAAAGTCAAGCGTTATTCAGGTTTGCGCAGCCGTTTTAATAGCGATGACGTGTCCCAGCGGCCGCCTTCCATACGCTGTACGTCCGCATAGAATTGGTCGACCAACGCCGTGACAGGAAGGGTGGCGTCTAACCGTCGCGCTTGCTCGAGGCATATCCCCAGATCCTTGCGCATCCAGTCCACCGCGAAACCATGGTTATACTCATCAGCAATCATGGTTTTATGACGGTTCTCCATCTGCCAAGACCCCGCAGCGCCTTTGGAAATGACGTCGATGACTTGGTGCTGATCGAGTCCGGCTTGCTCAGCAAAGTGCAGGCCTTCCGCCAAGCCTTGTACCAACCCTGCAATGCAGATCTGATTCACCATTTTGGTGAGCTGACCACTGCTGGCAGCGCCCATGAGCGTGACGGCACGCGCGTAATGATTCAGGAAGGGGGCGACGGCATCAAAATGCGCCTGCTCGCCGCCACACATGATGGTCAGTGCGCCGTTCTCGGCACCTTGCTGGCCGCCTGACACGGGGGCGTCAATAAACGCCACGCCATTTTCTCGACAGGCAGCATCCAGCTCCAGCGCTAAATCCGCTGACGCGGTGGTGTGATCGACGAGGTAGCTCCCGCTGGTCATGGTTCTCAGTACACCATCGCTGTCCATGGTCACTTGGCGCACATCGTCATCGTTGCCGACACACACCAATACCAAATCGGCCCCCTGGGCTGCCTCGGCGGGTGTCGCGTGAGCCGTGCCGCCAAAGGCGTTAGCCCATGCTTCTGACTTGCTTGCGGTGCGGTTGTAAACCCGCGTGGTGAGGCCCTGCTTGGCGAGGTGGCCGGCCATCGGGTAGCCCATGACGCCAAGGCCAATAAACGCAACGGTTTTGATAGATTGCATAAAGCACCTTTGTTGTTGGTAGGAAGTACGAGCAAACAAAAGGCCACCCGTGGGTGGCCTTCGTCATCCTATGCATGCATTAGCGCGTTAGCTGCCAAATCACTTGCTGGGATAGTCACGTTTTTCGTGACCGACATACAGCTGGCGCGGGCGGCCGATTTTGTAGCTTTCGCTGAGCATTTCATGCCAGTGGGAGATCCAACCAATGGTACGCGACACCGCAAAGATCACGGTGAACATGTTGGTCGGAATGCCCATGGCTTTCAGAATGATGCCTGAGTAGAAATCGACGTTCGGATACAGTTTGCGCTCGATGAAATATTCATCTTCGAGTGCGATTTGCTCCAAGCGCTTGGCGATTTTGAGCTGCGGGTCGTCGGCCATGCCGAGCTCGGCCAGTACTTCGTCGCAGGTCTCTTTCATCACTTTGGCGCGTGGGTCGAAGTTGCGGTAGACGCGATGACCGAAGCCCATCAGTTTGAAGGGATCGTTCTTGTCTTTCGCTTTATCCACGAAGCGCTGAATGTTCTCTTCGGAATCGTCGCCGATTTCGTCGAGCATGTTGAGCACGGCCTCGTTGGCACCGCCATGTGCTGGACCCCACAAGGCCGCAATGCCCGCGCTGATACAGGCAAACGGGTTGGCGCCAGTTGAGCCTGCCAGACGAACGGTAGAGGTAGAGGCGTTTTGCTCGTGGTCCGCATGCAGCATGAAGATGCGGTCCATGGCTTTCGCGTATACCGGGTTGATTTTGTACTCTTCGCACGGGTTGCTGAACATCATGTAGAGGAAGTTCTCTGCATAGCTCAGATCGTTGCGCGGATAATTGAACGGTTGGCCCACATTGTACTTGTGCGACATGGCGGCCAGGGTCGGCATCTTGGCGATCAAACGGATCGCGCTGATGACGCGGTCTTCTTCCTGAGTGATGTCCATGTGATCGTGGTAGAAGGCTGCTAGGCCGCCCACGACACCGCACAGAATCGACATTGGGTGCGCGTCACGGCGGAACCCTTTGAAGAAGTTGTTGATCTGGTCGTGCACCATGGTGTGATTGCGAATACGTGATTCGAAATCAGCGTACTGCTCGTCGTTGGGCAGCTCACCAAACAGCAGGGTGTAGCAAACTTCTACAAAGTTCGACTCTTTCGCCAGTTGATCAATGGGGTAACCGCGGTGCAGCAGTACGCCCTTGCCGCCATCGATATAGGTGATGGCAGATTGGCAGGAAGAGGTGGCCATAAAGCCGGGGTCGTAGGTAAACAGGCCTTCGGCGCCTAAGCCGCGCACGTCGATGACGTCGGGGCCAAGTGTGCCGGAATACATGGGTAGCTCGATCGTTTTGTCGAGACCGTCTACCGTCAATGTCGCTTTCCTGTCAGCCATGCTGGCCTCCTTTCGAATTCGGTTTGGGACGTAAAGTCGTTGTTTCGCATACCGCGCCGGCGAAAAGGCTTGCCCACTATAGAAGTGTGCGACATTTTGTCAATTAGCCTAAGCGCTAGCTATGCTTGTACAGAGATTGTTGTTATGAACAATTTTTGTATATGATGAATGAGGTGTTCATAGTAGCGAAGTGCCAGAGGATTGACGATACGTTAACAGGCTTATCAAACCATCAATCTCCTGTCACTATAACCATGCTGCATCGCAAAATCGACTCGGGTAAGCGGCATTTTTCTTGCACCATGGTCGAGTTAAGCCTGAGATCGGTTTGTCAGCAGGGGCTAAGGTTCTTATAATCCACGGCGCGCGACCGGCAGGTAGGTGGTCGTGCCCGACTTGGCAACGGCCGAGCCCCTTCCAGCAACCACTGCCCGCTCGGGCTATGCCCGACCTGTCGCAGAGCGGGCCAAGAGAGTGTGTATAACGCCGTGAATAGCAAACGACCCGTAAACCTAGATCTAACGACGATACATTTCCCACTACCGGCGCTAACGTCGATTACACACCGTATCACGGGTGTGATCCTGTTCGTTGGCCTGATTTTCGCTTTTTGGGCGTTGGGTAAATCCCTATCATCTCCGGCTGGCTTCGATGCTGTCAGCAGTGCCTTAGCCAACAACTTCTTTGCCAAGCTCGTTGCGTGGGGGCTGCTGTCTGCCTTGGCATTCCACTTTGTGGCAGGCATCAAGCACCTGCTGATGGACGCCAATATTGGGGTGACCTTAGAAGGTGGCGTGAAAAAAGCACAGGCGACCGTCGTGGTAAGCGCGGTTCTGATCATTCTGGCAGGAGTTTGGGTATGGTAACCAACATTACGAGTTTTGGCCGTAGCGGTCTGTCTGACTGGCTGATGCAGCGTGTTTCTGCGGTCGTGCTGGCCCTCTATACCGTTTTCGTCGTTGCTTACCTGCTGTTGAATCCGAACCTGGATTACTACACCTGGAGTGGCCTGTTCGAGCAAACCTGGATGCGTATTTTCTCGCTGCTGGCGTTTATCTCGATCGCTGCGCACGCCTGGATCGGTTTGTGGACCGTCACCACCGATTACCTCAAGTCCACTCGCCTGCGCGTGGGTGCCCAGACGCTGATCATTCTGGCCATCTTCGTGTACCTCGTGTGGGGCATTCAAATTCTGTGGGGAGCTTGATACATGTCTAACCTTCGTAGCCTGACATTCGACGCCATCATCATCGGTGGCGGTGGCTCTGGCCTGCGTGCGGCGCTCGAACTAGCAAAATCCGGTAAAAAGACAGCCGTACTTTCCAAAGTGTTCCCGACGCGCTCTCACACGGTTTCTGCTCAAGGCGGTATTACCTGTGCCATCGCCTCCGCCGACCCGAACGATGACTGGCGTTGGCACATGTACGACACGGTCAAAGGCGGCGACTACATTGCTGACCAAGACGCCGCAGAATACATGTGCTCCGAAGGCCCCAAAGCGGTCTTCGAACTGGAACACATGGGCCTGCCGTTCTCGCGTTTCGATAACGGCCGCATCTACCAGCGTCCGTTTGGCGGTCAGTCGAAGAACTTTGGCGAAGGCGGCCAAGCGGCTCGTACCTGTGCAGCCGCCGACCGTACCGGCCACGCACTGCTGCACACCCTGTACCAAAACAACCTCAAGAACAACACCACGTTCTTGAACGAGTGGTATGCAGTCGACCTGGTCAAGAACGCCAGCGGTGACGTAGTGGGCTGTATCGCCATGTGCATCGAAACCGGTGAAGTGGTGCACGTTAAATCGAAAGCCACGGTTCTGGCGACTGGCGGTGCGGGTCGTATCTACGCCTCTACCACCAACGCTCTGATCAATACCGGTGACGGCATCGGCATGGCGCTGCGCGCTGGCTTCCCGATGCAGGATATGGAAATGTGGCAGTTCCACCCGACCGGTATCTACGGTGCGGGCACCTTGGTGACCGAAGGATGCCGTGGTGAGGGTGGCTACCTGATCAACAAAGACGGCGAGCGTTTCATGGAGCGCTATGCACCGAACGCCAAAGACTTAGCGGGTCGAGACGTGGTGGCACGCTCCATGGTCATGGAGATTCTCGAAGGCCGCGGCTGTGGCGAGAAGGGTGATCACGTCTTCCTGAAACTCGATCACCTTGGCGAAGAAGTCCTTGGCAAGCGTCTGCCGGGGATCGTCGAGCTCTCCAAGACCTTCGCCCATGTCGATCCGGCGAAAGACCCGATTCCTGTCGTCCCGACCTGCCACTATATGATGGGCGGTATTCCGACCAACATCCATGGCCAAGCGATCACTCAAGACGAAAATGGTAACGACCAGATCGTCAACGGCCTGTTCGCCTGTGGCGAAGCGGCGTGTGTATCGGTCCACGGTGCCAACCGCCTGGGCGGTAACTCACTGCTCGACTTGGTGGTCTTCGGCCGTGCTGCGGGTATGTTCATCGAAGGCGCGCTGAACGAAGGTATCGAATACCTCGAGGCTTCCGAGTCGGACATCGAGTTCGCCATGAAGCGCATCACGCGCTGGAACGAATCCGAAGAGGGTGGCGAAAGCATTCCGGCGCTGAAAGCCGAGCTGCAAGACATCATGCAGAACTCTTTCGGTGTATTCCGTGAAGAGAAAAACATGCAAGAAGGTGTCAAAAAGCTGGCGGACCTGCGTGGCCGCATTGCCAATGCGCACCTGCCGGACAAATCCAACGCGTTCAACACGGCTCGTGTCGAAGCGCTGGAGCTGGACAACCTGATGGAAGTGGCAGAAGCAACGGCGATTGCTGCCCTCGAGCGTAAAGAGAGCCGTGGTGCCCACTCGCGCTACGACTATCCTGACCGTGATGATGTCAACTGGCTGAAACACTCGCTCTACTTCCCGGCCAGCAAAGAGCTGAAGAAGCGCGACGTCAACTTCAAGCCGAAAACCGTCGATACGTTCGAGCCCAAGGTTCGTACCTACTAATCTCCGCACCGACGAGAGGGAGTCACCATGTCCAATCTTCAGGTATCCGTATACCGCTACAATCCGGAAACCGACTCCGCACCTTATATGCAGGAGTTTCAGGTCGATACCAAAGGCCGCGATCTGATGGTGCTGGATGTTCTGCATCTGATGAAAGAGCAAGACAGCGGTTTGGCCTATCGCCGCAGCTGCCGTGAGGGTGTTTGCGGTTCCGACGGCATGAACATGAATGGCAAAAACGGCCTGGCGTGCATCACGCCGCTGTCAGACGTTGTGAAAAACAACAAGCTGACACTTCGCCCGCTGCCTGGTCTTCCGGTCATCCGCGATATGGTGGTCGACATGGGGCTGTTCTATAAGCAGTACGAGCGTATCCAGCCGTATCTGCAGAACGACACCCCGGCACCGGCCATTGAGCGCCTGCAGTCGCCGGAAGAGCGCGACAAACTGGACGGCCTATACGAATGTATTCTGTGCGCGTGTTGCTCCACATCGTGCCCGTCGTTCTGGTGGAATCCGGACAAATTCGTGGGTCCTGCTGGCCTGCTGCAGTCTTACCGCTTCCTGGCCGACAGCCGCGATACCGCAACCCGTGAGCGCCTGACCAGCTTGGAGGATCCGTTCTCGGTCTTCCGCTGCCGTGGCATCATGAACTGTGTTGCCGTGTGCCCGAAAGGTCTTAACCCGACCCGTGCAATTGGTAAAATTCGTGAAATGTTGCTTGCTGACGCTACGTAACTATCTAATCCCATGAAGAAAAAGCGTGTACCACGTAAGTTGCAGCATAAAGCTACTTAAATCGTGGCGCTTCGCTTGTTATCATAGGGGCCGTCACGGTGCGGCGACGCGTCGCACCGTGGTCAGCCAAGTTTAAAAGCCGGTGCTTTACGTACCGGCTTTTGAGCATGAACTGAATGAGAAACGCGTCGCAACTACGTGGTCTTAACCACGTGTATGAACAAGGGCTTCCGGCCTCCGGTCGGCGCCGCCGGCAAACGTCCCGCCCCGCCGGCAGGGCAATAGCGATGTCGTTGCATGCATGCAGCGATGCCGATACCACCCCATCAGTGCAGGGTGACCGAGAGATGCAACAAGGCATAATGGAGTTGATGTGGCGTTCCTCTCACGTTAGTGGTGGCAATGTCCACTACGTGGAAGCGCTTTACGAGCAGTACCTCGCCGATCCTGATTCTGTCTCAGACGAGTGGCGCAGCTATTTTGATCAGCTGCCGCGTCCTGAGGGCAGTGCCTCCCACGATGTTCCACTAAGCCCCATTCGTGATCAGTTCTACCAACTGGGCCGTGAAAGCCGCCCGGGCCGGGTAGCTGCCGCCTCCGACAGCGGTGAGAATAAGAAGCAGGTCAAAGTCCTGCAGCTGATCAACGCGTATCGCTTCCGTGGCCATCAGAAGGCCAATATCGACCCGCTTGGGCTGCGTAATCCCACCCCCGTTCCCGACCTCGACCTGTCGTTCCACCAGCTCTCCAAAGCTGATCTCGACACCGAGTTTCAAACCGGCTCGTTTTTCCTGGGTATCGATAAAGCGCCGCTGCGTGACATCGTCGACGCGCTGGAGCAGACCTACTGTCGCTCCATCGGTTGCGAGATCATGCACATCGTCGATACCGAAGAGAAGCGTTGGCTACAGCGTCGGTTCGAATCGGTACGCAGCGCACCCAAGTTCAGCGATGACGTGCGCAAGCACGTGCTGGAGCGGTTGACCGCAGCGGAAGGATTAGAAAACTACCTAGCGTCCAAGTACCCGGGCACCAAACGCTTCGGTTTGGAGGGTGGTGAGTCGTTCGTACCGATGATGGACGAGCTGATTCAGCGCGCCGGTGGTTACGGCACCAAAGAAGTCGTCATCGGCATGGCCCACCGTGGTCGCTTGAACCTGCTGGTCAATATCTTGGGTAAAAACCCAGCGGATTTGATCGACGAGTTCGATGGCAAGAAAGTCATCGAGCGTGGCTCCGGCGACGTCAAATATCACCAGGGCTTTAGCTCGAACGTCATGTCACCGGGTGGGGAAGTCCACCTCGCCATGTCGTTCAACCCGTCGCACCTGGAGATCGTTGCGCCGGTCGTCGAAGGGTCTGTACGCGCTCGCCAGGATCGTCGTAACGATGACGAAGGCAGCAAAGTGCTGCCCATCAACGTCCATGGTGATGCTGCATTCGCCGGTCAGGGCGTGGTGATGGAGACATTCCAGATGTCTCAGACCCGTGCTTACAAGACGGGCGGCACGGTGCACATCGTCATCAATAACCAAGTGGGCTTCACCACCTCGAACCCCTTGGACGCGCGCTCTACGGAATACTGTACTGACATTGCCAAAATGGTTCAGGCGCCGATCTTCCATGTCAACGGCGACGACCCTGATGCCGTGATTCACGCGACACAAGTAGCGCTGGATTATCGTCAACAGTTCAAGAAAGACGTCGTGATCGATCTGGTGTGCTACCGTCGCCGTGGTCACAACGAGGCAGACGAGCCGTCAGGCACGCAGCCAATGATGTACGCCAAGATTAAAGACCACGCTTCCTCACGTACGCTTTACGCGCAGCGTTTGGTCGAGCAGGGCGTCATCACTGAAGACGATGCCAAGGCCATGGTAGAAACCTACCGTGATGACCTTGTTGCAGGTAATCATGTTGCCAATGCGCTGGTCCAAGAGCCCAACACCTCACTATTCGTGGATTGGGCGCCTTACCTTGGCCACGAGTGGACCGGTGACGCCGACACCACCTTCGATATGAAGCGTCTTCAGCAGCTAGCGGCGAAGATGTGTGAAATACCGGACGGTGTCGACGTTCAGCGCCAGGTCGCCAAAATCTACGAAGACCGCCGTAAAATGCAGGCGGGCGGCATGGGGCTCAACTGGGGCTTTGCAGAAACCCTGGCGTACGCCACGTTGCTCGACCAAGGTCATCCTATCCGCATCACCGGGCAGGATGTGGGGCGTGGGACGTTCTCCCACCGTCACGCGGTCGTGCACAACCAGAAAGACGGGTCGACCTATGTACCGCTGCAGAATATGGCCGACGGTCAGCCGCGCTTTACCATCCACGACTCCTTCCTGTCGGAAGAAGCCGTGCTGGCATTCGAATACGGTTACTCGACCACCGCCCCGAATGACTTGGTCATTTGGGAAGCGCAGTTCGGTGACTTCTTCAACGGCGCTCAAGTGGTGGTCGACCAGTTCATCTCTTCCGGTGAGACCAAGTGGGGTCGCCTGTGCGGCTTGACCATGCTGCTGCCTCATGGCTATGAAGGCCAAGGGCCCGAGCACTCTTCTGCCCGTCTAGAGCGCTTCTTGCAGCTGTGCGCCGAGCACAACATGCAGGTGTGCGTACCGACGACGCCAGCGCAGATTTTCCACCTGCTGCGCCGCCAAGTGATTCGTCCGCTGCGTAAACCGCTAGTGGTCATGTCGCCTAAGTCGCTGCTGCGCCACAAAGAAGCAGTGTCGAGCTTGGAAGATCTCGCCCACGGCAAGTTCCACATGGTACTGCCGGATCAAGCGAATCTCGACGCCGACAACGTCACCCGCGTCATTATGTGCGCAGGCAAGGTCTACTACGATCTGGCCAACTGGCGCGCTGAAAACGAGCGTGACGACACGGCGATCATTCGTCTAGAGCAGCTCTATCCCTTCCCGAAAGAAGAGCTTCTGGAAGTGCTCCAGGCGTATGCCAATGTGGAAGACATCGTATGGTGTCAGGAAGAGCCGCTGAACCAAGGCGCCTGGTACTCCAGTCAGCACCACATGCGTACCGTGGCCGATATGTTGAAAGATGGCCTTGGACGTGAGTTGAAATTCGCAGGGCGTCCTGCCTCGGCTGCTCCGGCAGCGGGCTACATGTCCGTCCACACTGAACAGCAGCGCCAGCTGGTGGAAGACGCTTTTAACCTATAAGCGCCCACCGGGTTTAGAGAACACATAAGGGAAACGACATGGCTACTGAGATCAAAGCGCCAACCTTTCCGGAATCCGTTGCCGAGGGCACTGTGGCCGCGTGGCATAAAAAGCCGGGTGACAGCGTCGAACGCGACGAGCTGATTGTTGAAATCGAAACCGACAAAGTGGTGCTCGAAGTCGTCGCACCGGAAGCGGGTACCCTGACCGACGTCATGGCCGAAGAGGGCGATACCGTCGAGTCTGAGCAAGTATTGGGCAAAATTGGCGAAGGCAACGCGTCTGCCAGCAAAGAAGATAGCTCTTCTAAAGAGAGCGCTTCAAGCGATAGCAGTACTGAAAAAACCGAACCAAAAGCAGAGTCTAAGCCTGCTGGCGGCGGTAAAAAGCACGATGTAAAAGCCCCCAGCTTCCCTGAATCGATCCAGGAAGGCACCGTTGCCACGTGGCACAAAAAAGTTGGCGAAGCGGTCAAGCGTGACGAAGTACTCGCCGACATCGAAACCGACAAGGTCGTACTCGAAGTCGTGGCACCGGCCGACGGTGCGCTGCAAGAGATCAAGGCCGAAGAGGGCAGTCAGGTAGAGTCGGAAGCGATTCTGGCGACCTTCGTCGAAGGCGGTGGCAGCGACGAAGCCAGCGCACCGAGCACCGAAGACAAGTCCGGCAGCGACGACGACGGCGCTGACGAGAAAGTCGGCGACAAGATCCTGGCACCGGCGGCACGTAAAATGGTGGCTGAGCACGATCTGGACGTGTCCAAGATCGAAGGTACCGGCAAAGGCGGCCGTATTCTGAAAGAAGACGTTCAGAAAGCCGTCAAAGAGGGCTCGGCAAAGAAAGCGGCTAAGTCCTCTGCACCCGCCAAAGCCGCTGCTGCGCCAGCGGTCGAGGGTGAGCGTGCCGAGAAGCGCGTGCCGATGAGCCGTCTGCGTCAAACCATCGCCAAGCGTTTGGTTCAAGCACAGCAGACCGCTGCCATGCTGACCACGTACAACGAAGTGGACATGGGTGCGGTGATGTCGCTGCGTGCCCAGTACAAAGATACCTTCCTGAAGGCCCACGACACCAAGCTTGGCTTCATGGGCTTCTTCGTAAAAGCCGCCTCCGAAGCTCTCAAGCGCTTC
Source organism: Halomonas sp. MMH1-48 (assembly GCF_022348105.1). Classification (NCBI taxonomy): domain Bacteria; kingdom Pseudomonadati; phylum Pseudomonadota; class Gammaproteobacteria; order Oceanospirillales; family Halomonadaceae; genus Halomonas; species Halomonas sp. MMH1-48. The sequence goes on along the minus strand of NZ_JAKRFL010000005.1, from coordinate 92,842 downwards.
CCGGATGTCAACGCCTCCATCGATGGCACCGATATCGTTTACCATGGTTACCAAGACATCGGTGTTGCCGTATCGACGGATCGTGGTCTCGTGGTGCCAATTCTGCGTGACACTGACAGCATGAAAATTGCCGACGTCGAGAAGACGATCGTCGACTTTGGCAAGCGTGCGCGTGACGGTAAGCTCGGCATCGACGAAATGCAGGGCGGCACGTTCACCATCACCAATGGCGGTATCTTTGGCTCACTGATGTCGACCCCGATCATCAACCCGCCGCAAACCGCTATCCTGGGGATGCACAAGATCCAGGAACGCCCGATGGCGGTGAACGGTAAGGTCGAAATTCGCCCGATGATGTATCTGGCACTCTCTTACGACCACCGCATGATCGACGGCAAAGACGCGGTACAATTCCTGGTTACGATTAAAGAGCTGCTGGAAGACCCGGCTCGTCTGCTGCTGGACGTATAACGAAGCGCGCTGATCCGCCTTCGCTAGTGTTGAGCACGCTGAGTTAATCGCACACAGCCTCCTACCCGCGGTCATCCACCCGGGAGGAGGCCACCAAGCTAAAGGAGCCAACATGGCTGACAAGTTTGACGTGATCGTTATTGGTGCAGGCCCTGGTGGCTACGTAGCGGCTATCCGCGCTGCGCAGCTGGGTCTGAAAGCCGCCTGTGTTGAAAAATGGATCGGTAAAGAAGGTAACGTCGTTCACGGCGGTACCTGCTTGAATGTCGGTTGTATCCCGTCCAAAGCGCTGCTTGAAGCCTCGCACAAGTTCGTCGAAGCCAAGCACGATTTCGACGACATGGGTATCGAAGCCGGCGACGTGACCATGGACGTCAAGAAGATGATGGCGCGCAAGGACAAGATCGTTAAGAACTTGACCGGCGGCATCTCTGGCCTGTTCAAAGCCAATGGTGTTACGGCCATCGAAGGTACCGGTAAAGTCATCTCTGGCAAGCAAGTCGAAGTCACCGACCTCGACGGCAATACCACGACTTATGACGCCGATAACATCGTCATCGCGGCAGGCTCCGTGCCAGTGGAAATTCCGCCGACCCCGCTGACCGAAGGCCTAATCGTCGATTCCACCGGCGCCCTGGAATTTCAGGAAACGCCGAAGCGTCTTGGCGTCATTGGCGCGGGCGTCATCGGCCTGGAGCTGGGCAGCGTATGGAACCGTCTGGGTTCTGAAGTCACCGTCCTGGAAGCGATGGACTCCTTCCTGCCGATGGTCGACACCGCGATTGCCAAAGAGACCCAGAAACTGCTCAAGAAGCAGGGGCTGGACATCAAACTGGGTGCCCGTGTGACCGGTTCGGAAGCGAACGGTGACGAAGTCGTCGTCAAGTACACCGATGCCAACGGCGAACAAGAGATGACCTTCGACAAGCTGATCGTTTGCGTTGGCCGTCGCCCCTACACCAAAGGCGTGATTGCCGATGGCGTGAGCGTCGAGCTGGACGAGCGTGGTTTCATCTTCGTCGACGACCAGTGCCGTACCAACGTGCCGGGTGTTTACGCCATCGGCGACTGTGTACGCGGCCCGATGTTGGCGCACAAAGCGTCCGAAGAGGGCATCATGGTGGCGGACATCATCGCTGGCCACAAAGCCGAGATGAACTACGACACCATCCCGAACGTGATCTACACCTTCCCGGAAGTGGCGTGGGTCGGTATGACCGAGCAAGATGCCAAGGCCAAAGGCATTGAGGTCAAAACCGGCAGCTTCCCATTCGCCGCCAGCGGCCGTGCCATGGCGAACAATGCCACCGAAGGTAGCGCCAAGATCATTGCCGATGCGGAAACGGATCGTATCCTCGGTATGCACATCGTCGGTCAGCACGCCGGTGAAATGATCGCTCAAGGCGTGATTGCGATGGAATTCGGCTCTAGCGCCGAAGACCTCGCGCTGACCTGCTACGCGCACCCGACCATGTCGGAAGCCGTGCACGAAGCTGCTCTTGCGGTAGAAGGCCATGCGATTCATATGGCGAACCGTAAGAAGCGCAAGTAATTCGCTAAGCAACAACCAAGCGCCACCGTCAGGTGGCGCAACACTTTCAGCCCCGCGCGGTAATGTGCTGGCCACTGAAAGTACGGGGATGGTCAGGGCGGTACAGATACACTGTCACGCCAGCTGATCATCGTTCGAGTCACATGCAACCAATGGCATGAATCGATGAACCTTCACGAGTATCAAGGCAAGCAGCTGTTTGCCGATTATGGTCTGCCAGTGTCCAAAGGCTTTGCCGTGGACACTCCCGAAGAAGCTGTAGAAGCGTGTAAAAAAATCGGCGGCGACATGTGGGTCGTCAAAGCCCAGGTTCACGCTGGCGGCCGCGGTAAAGCGGGCGGCGTCAAGCTGATCAAAGACCCGGCAGAAGCCAAAACCTTCGCCGAGCAGTGGCTGGGCAAGAACCTAGTGACTTACCAGACTGACGAAAAAGGTCAGCCGGTTGCCAAGATTCTGGTAGAGACCTGCACCAACATCGCCGACGAGCTCTACTTGGGCGCGGTCGTTGACCGTACCACTCGTCGCGTCGTGTTCATGGCTTCCACCGAGGGCGGTGTCGAGATCGAAACCGTTGCTGAAGAGACGCCTGAGAAGATCCTCAAAGCGGAAATCGATCCGCTGGTCGGCGCACAGCCCTACCAAGCGCGAGAGCTGGCCTTTGCGTTGGGTCTGGAAGGCGATCAGGTGAAACAGTTCACCAAGATCTTCCTGGGTCTCTCCAAGCTGTTCCACGACAAAGATCTGGCACTGCTCGAGATCAACCCGCTGGTCATCACTGACGAAGGCAACCTGCACTGCTTGGATGCCAAACTGGGGCTCGACAGCAACGCCCTGTACCGTCATCCAGACCTGCAGGCCATGCGCGATCCTTCCCAGGAAGATCAGCGTGAAGCCGACGCGGCGAAGTGGGAACTGAACTATGTTGCCCTCGACGGTAACATCGGTTGCATGGTGAACGGCGCAGGCCTGGCCATGGGCACCATGGATATCGTCAACCTGAGTGGCGGCAAGCCCGCTAACTTCCTGGACGTTGGCGGCGGCGCGACCAAAGAGCGCGTTGCAGAAGCGTTCAAGATCATCCTGTCTGACGACAACGTCAAAGCCGTTCTGGTGAACATCTTCGGCGGTATCGTTCGTTGCGACATGATTGCGGAAGGCATCATCGGTGCCGTCGAGCAAGTGGGCGTCAACGTCCCGGTGGTCGTACGTCTGGAAGGTAACAACGCTGAATTGGGCGCTGAGAAACTGGCGTCTAGCGGTCTGAACATCATCGCTGCTACCAGTCTGACCGACGCGGCTCAGCAGGTTGTCAAAGCAGCGGAGGGCAAGTAATGAGCATCCTGATCGATAAGAACACCAAGGTCATCTGCCAAGGTTTCACCGGTGGCCAGGGCACGTTCCACTCCGAGCAGGCGATTGCCTATGGCACGCAGATGGTCGGTGGTGTCACGCCGGGCAAAGGCGGCCAGACGCACCTGGGCCTGCCCGTTTTCAACACCGTGAAAGAAGCGGTCGAGAAAACCGGTGCAGAGGCCAGCGTGATCTACGTACCGGCACCGTTCTGCAAAGACTCGATCCTTGAAGCTGCAAATGCTGGCATCAAGCTGATCGTGTGCATCACCGAAGGCATCGCGACCCTCGACATGCTCGACGCAAAAGTCAAATGCGACGAGCTGGGCGTACGCCTGATCGGCCCGAACTGCCCGGGTGTGATCACTCCCGGTGAGTGCAAAATCGGTATCATGCCGGGTCACATCCATCAGCCAGGCCGCGTCGGTATCGTGTCTCGCTCTGGTACCCTGACCTATGAAGCCGTTAAGCAGACCACTGATCACGGTTTCGGTCAGTCTACCTGTGTCGGTATCGGCGGCGACCCGATTCCGGGTTCTAACTTCATCGACATCCTGGAGATGTTCGAGAAAGACCCGAAAACCGAAGCAATCGTGATGATCGGCGAAATCGGCGGCACCGCCGAAGAAGAAGCCGCGGCTTACATCAAAGCCAACGTGTCGAAGCCGGTGGTTTCCTACATTGCCGGCGTGACGGCACCTCCTGGCAAGCGTATGGGCCACGCGGGTGCCATCATCTCTGGTGGTAAAGGGACTGCCGATGAAAAATTTGCGGCTCTAGAAGACGCCGGTGTCAAAACCGTTCGTTCTTTGGCGCAAATTGGCGATGCGTTGAAAGAAGTCACCGGCTGGTAAGCCGCGCACTTTTTTCATGACGCTGAAAAGGGCACCCTCGGGTGCCCTTTTTGCGTTCGTGAGGGTCAAGGAAAGCGGTGGGGCGGCTTGCGCTGACGCAGCAGACGCGCGCTGTAGAGCAGTAGCAGCGGCGCGCCGGCGGCGAGGTAAAGGTGGTAGCTAATCAGCCGCCAAACCAGCACAGCGGCAGCGGCCTGCTCCCTGCCCATCAAAGGCAGCAGCAAGCTTCCCACCCCCACTTCAGCCGCTCCCGCGCCGCCAGGCAGAAAGCTGAACTGGCTGGCGGCCATGGCCAGCATCTGAGTCAAAAACGTCCACAGCCAGTCGGCATGCCCGCCGATGCCAATCACTGCTAGGTAAAGCAAGCTGTAGCGCAGTAGCCAGTGCAGGGTCGTCAGCGCCAGCATTGCTGCCAGCGTGCCCTTGGGGAGCGCTAACGTCATACGCAACGCATGGCGGCAGCGTAACAGTCGCCTGACCAGCCAGCGCCGTCGGCTTGGGCGTAGCCAAGCCAGCCACTGACGACGCGACCGTAGCAGCTTGGGTAAATATCCCATGATCAGCGAGACGCCTACGGCTAGCAGCGCCAATCCCAGCAATGAAAGCTGTACCAGGCCCTGGTGCGGCCACTGGGCATCACCGACTACCGACATCGCCACCAAGCCGCTCAGCATCACTAGGAAGAACAGCAGGTCACAGCCCTGGTCGATGAGAAATACGGCGGTGCCTTTCGAGGGTGAAAATCCCCGCTGGGCAAGCAGTAACAGCAGGGTGGCCGGACCGCCGCTGCCGCCTGGCGTCGCGCAGAGCGCGCACTTCGCTGCCAGCTCGATGCCCAGCGCGCCGCGCTGTCCAAGCTGGCCAGCGCGGCCGTTCAGCATCAGGCGTAGCCGGGCGGCGTTCAAGTTCCAGCACAGCGCCGCCATGGCGATCATCAGAACCAGCAAGCCAATGGGGAATTGCGCCACATGGTCGAACGCACGGCTGCCACCGGCCAGTGAGGTGAGCACCAGCGGTGCCACCAGGGCAGCGAGCAGCAACACACCGTGTAGCGGACGAAAACGTAGCAGCCGTTGGGCGTTAGCGGCGGACGGCACGGGCATCGGGCTGTTCGAGTCCGCATAGGTCGATGTAGTGCGTCAGCAGCGAGCCAATCACGCTATCCCAACTGAACTGTCGCTCGACATAGTGGCGCGCATAGCGACCGCTCGCGGCGATGTCGTTGCTAAATAGTGCGGCGCAGGCGTCAGCCATGGCATCTGGGTCCAGCGGCTGGCAGAGCACGCCCGCGCCCAGCGGTACGTTCTCGATCAGCGCACCCGCCCGCGCACCAATGACTGGCAGGCCGCTGGCCATCGCTTCCTGAGCCACTAGCCCAAAGGTTTCGCGGGTGCCGGCATGCAGTAACGCATCGCTACTGGCCAGCGCTCTTGCCACTTCATGGCTGCCGCAGCAGCGGTTCACCACCGTGACATTGCTGGGCACCTGCGTTGGCATGCCCGGCCCCATTAGTAACAGATGATAGTCGCTGCCCAGCGCCCGCATGGTGGCGAGTAAAACGTCGATGTTCTTTTCTCGCGAGAAGCGACCGACGAATATCAGTAGTTTCTTATCGTCAGGTACACCCATGGCTGCACGGAAGCCAGGGTCGCGCCTTGAAGGGTGGAACTGCACTAAATCGACCCCTAACGACTGCACGCGTACGTTGGGTACGCCCCACTCGGTGAGACGGTTGGCCATGGCGTGGCAGGGGGCGAGTACGCTATCGAAGCGCTGGTACAGATCTACCACGTAGCGAACCAGCCGTTGGTGGACGTGTCGTCCAAAACGGTCCCCCATTAAGTTAGGTAAGTCGGAGTGGTAGAAACCCACCACTGGCACACCTAGCCGCTGGCCAGCCTCTAGCGCGGCCCAGGCGGTCACATACGGATCACCTGCTTCGATCAACGTGGGTGAGAGGTCTACCAAGGCTTCTCGCCAAGGACGGCGGCGCAGCGGAAATCGATAACCCTGCCCAAGCGGCAGGTGCAGCGCCGGCAGCGTATGGTGGTCGCCCAAACTATCGCGTTCGGCCCCCGGCACCAGCAGGCTGGTTCGCAGGTTGGGGCTGCGCGAAAGCACGCGATGTTTAGCCTGTAAGTAGGTGCGAACGCCGCCACTTGCCGGGGCGTGGAACATGGTCACATCGGCGATGTGCAAGGTAACCTCCGAGCCACATGAGTGTCATCGAATTACCTTAGGGTAGAAATAAGTCAGTTCTGCGACAACGTCACCGTGCAGCAGAAATAAAAACGCCACGGCAAAGCCGTGGCGCGAACACGTGTTGGCTGCGTTTAGGCAGCAGGTTTGGCGACCAGCGATCGTGTCTCTTCGCGAGCTTCGGTCAGTGAGACACGCAGGCTATCGCCCAGCTTGAAGCGCTCCTCGCCCTCGATCTGAATGCGGCCCTCTTTGTCATCGATGACCACTTTATCGCGGTCACTGTGCATCAAGGGGGCGGGCACGAACGCCGTCGCGCCGTTTTCTATCAGACGAACCCGCATACCGCCACGGTTGATCGCCATGATTTCGGCGTCGAAGGTGTCCTGATTCTGCGCCGCCGGGGTCAGGTAGCGCACGTAAAGCCAATCTTTTACGTCGCGTTCAGCCATACGATTCAGACGGCGGCGCTCGGTGAGCTGCTCGGTGAGCTGCTGGCTGGCTTCTGCCGGAGCCTGCTCGCCCTTGAGCACACGCTTGATCAAGCGGTGGTTGACCATATCGCCGTACTTACGAATCGGCGAGGTCCAGGTGGCGTAGGCGGGCAGCCCCAGCCCAAAATGCGGGCCAGGCTGGGCCGACATGCTGGTGAAGCCCTGGAAACGGCGTAGGCGCGCATCCAACCAAGCGTCGTCGCGGCTCTCAAGCGCACGCTTGAGTTCCTTATAGTGAGCCAGTTCGGTCAAGGCCTGTTGATCGACGACGATTTCCTGAGTGGCGAGGAACTCTTGGGCCGCTTCGGCTTTTTCCGGCTCGAAAGCGCGGTGGACGTTGAAGATGCCGTGGCCGATATGGCTGGCCAGGAAGTCCGCGCAGCAGGCGTTGGCGGCAATCATCGACTCTTCGATCATGCGGTTGGCAATGCGGCGGTCTTCGGTGCGAATGCCCAGCACGTTGCCCGCTTCATCCAGATCGAAGACGTAATCAGGACGATCTTTGAAGACCAGTGCGTGCTCGTTACGCCATGCAGTGCGAGCTTCCGTCAAGGCCTGCAGCGCCTTCAGCTGCTCGGCAATCTCCTCGGCCGGTGCCCAGTCGCCCTGGCCTTCGATCCAGTCGGAGACGCGCTCGTACACCAGCTTCGCGTGGGACGTCACGTTGGCCGCGAAGAAGCGGTAGTCGCCCAGGCTGCCGTCGGCATGAATGGTCAGCGTGCAGGCAAGGGCTGGGCGCTCTTGGCCTTCCCACAGCGAGCACAAGTCGTCCGCCAACTGCTCGGGCAGCATGGTGACGTTCTGGCCCGGCAGGTAGACGGTAAATGCGCGAGTGCGCGCTTCCAGATCGGCGGCGTGGCCCTCTTCCACATAGGCGGTGGGGTCGGCAATGGCCACGCTCAACTGCCAGCCGCCTTCGGGACGGGCCACCACATATAGGGCATCGTCCATGTCTCGCGTCTTTTCGCCGTCGATGGTAAAGAAGGGCTGTGCGGTGAGGTCTTCCCGCGTCAGTCCCTCGTCGCGTAGCGGCCAATCGCTGCCAGCATCCGGGCACTCTTGTTCCAGCGCGTGGCGAGCAAGCGTCACGCGCCAAGGTACGGCAGGGTCGTCGGCTTTGGCCACCAACTCATCGATCTGGGAGAAGAAGCCGCGGTCGTTCTCTTTTAGTGGGTGGCGTACCAAGCGCGCCACGACCCAGTCGCCATCGCCAATGCTATTTTCGTCGAGGCTGTTTTTTATACGTGCTTTCAACACGTTGCGAATCGAAGGGTGGTCCGGCACCACCGCCAGGCGGCCGTCGCGTTTTTGCACACGTGCAACGAAGCGGTCCAAACCGGCTTCGATGAGCTTTTCCGGCTCGACCGACTTCTTATCGCCGTTTTCGTGTATGACGGCTTCCACGCGATCACCGTGCAGTACCTGCTTCATGGCGGGAGGTGGCACGAAATAGGAGTCGCCGCTGTCGGTTTCAAGAAACCCAAAGCCTTTTTCGGTAGCTTTGATCACCCCTTCGGCGCGAGGAGTCGTTTCACGGATCTGTTGCTTGAGCTGGGCAAGCAGGGAGTTGTTTTGAAGCATGTGTTCGATCAGTTGGCGAGAGTAGGGTGCCACTATACGGATTCCCACTGGCCGCGCCAATCGTTGCCCTGGGGGAAGTGGCGGTGGGCACGACAGGTCAATGGCTTACTTACGCTTGGCTGAATCGGTTAAGCTGAGTAGATCGACCGCTAAGGCGACTAACGTACAAGGAGCGCGCTTATGACCCCACGCCTGATCGTTTCCGACCTAGACGGTACGCTGCTGGGCAGCGACCACCGGTTACATGACAGCACCGTCGAGGTGCTGCGTAGGCTGGTACAGCAGGGGCACCATCTGGCGCTGGCCTCCGGCCGCCATTACCACGATATGCGCGTATTCCGTGACGAATTGGGCGTCCCTGCCCACCTGATCAGTACTAATGGGGCGTACACCCATGATCCCGCGGATAGCTTGGTCAGCGCGTCCCATCTCGATCCGGCTCATGCCCATACGCTGATTCATTTACCGCGACCACCCCAAGTGCGTCTCAGTCTTTACCGCGAGGTAGGCTGGCATGTGGATGCCGACGCGCCACATCTGCTGTCATTACATGCCTCAACGGGCTTTCGCTATGAGGTCGTGCCGCCCGATCAGATGGACGCCAACGGCGTGGGTAAAGTGCTCTATTTAGGCGACCCGGAAGCGCTAGCAGAGCTGGAAGCTCAGGCCCAGGCCGCCCACGGCGATGGGCTGCACATTACCTACTCCACGGTGGACTCGTTAGAGATCATGGCGGGCGGGGTCAACAAAGGCGTGGCATTGGCGGCGCTACTGGAGTCGCTGGGGCTCACCGCCGCCGACTGCTTAGCCTTCGGAGATAACCTCAACGACACTGAAATGCTTACCTTGGCAGGTGAAGCCCAGGTGATGGCCAACGCCCATCCGGCGCTGTTCGATCGCGTGCCAAGAGCCCAGCGCATCGGCCACCACGGCGAAGCGGCGGTGGCGTCGTTCCTGAAGCAGCGCTTTGGGCTTTAGCATTTTTGCTGCCATTATCACTCTGCCACCTTAGTCGAGAGCCGCTTGCGGTAGGCGATACGCTCCACCATCATCTAGCCCCTAAAACGATAATAACCTAGGGGCCCTTTCTACGATGACTACCACACCTGCGACCTTGATGGTGGTCGACGATGATCCGGAAATCCGCGAGCTACTGGCGGATTACCTGGGGCGACACGGTTACCACGTGCGGACCGCCGAAGACGCGAACACGCTTTACTCACAGCTTGCCGAGCGAACACCCGATTTGCTGATCGTCGATGTGATGATGCCGGGGGATGACGGCTTCACCATTTGCCGGGAGCTGCGCAAAACCAGCGACACGCCGATCATCATGCTCACCGCCAGCGCCGACGATACCGACCGCATCTTGGGGCTGGAATTAGGGGCCGACGACTATATCGGCAAACCCTTCAACCCTCGTGAGCTGCTGGCGCGTATCAAAGCGGTACTGCGCCGCACGCGCACGGCTGCCTCGGCGGCCGCCCCTCATGAAGCGCGTTGGGTACGCTTTGGTGAGTGGCAGCTCGACCGCATGACGCGGGAACTGGTCGATCACAACGGCGAGCGCACCGCGCTGTCGGGGGCAGATTTTCAGCTGCTTCAGGTGTTCTTGGAGCGTCCCGCCCAGGTGATCACTCGCGATGATCTCTATACCTTGACCCGAGGCCGTGATGCGCCGCCGCTGGATCGTTCGATCGATGTGCACGTCTGTCGGCTACGCCAGCGGCTAGGTGAGGATGCCCAGCATTCACAGTTGATTCGTACCGTACGCGGGGCGGGCTACGTGCTAACGGCCAGGGTAGAACCAACGTCGTGAGGGCGTGGCGACGTTGGCTGAAACGACGTTCACGCTGGCTGCCCGGCAGCCTGCGCGGGCGCTTTGTCATCATCATGATTGCTGGGGTGCTGGCCGCTCAGGTGGCCAGCTATACTATTTGGACCTCTCAAGTGCGCGCCAGCCAGCTCGAACAGCTCGATGAGCTCTCCAGCAACATGGCGTTTAGCATTGCCTCCACCATGAAATTTTTCCGTTCGCTGCCGGTGGACTATCGGCATATCGTGCTGGATCAGCTGCGTAGCATGGGCGGCACGCGTTTTTTCGTCAGCGTAAACGAGCGGCGTATCCCCGTAGTGGACATCGGCAACGGTCCGGAAAAAGCAGTGGTGGTGAATAATGTACGCACCATTCTGACTCAGCAGCTCTCGATTGACGATGTGGTGGTGGAGTTTTCCCGCCCGGAAACCCTGCGGGTATTCAATAACGAAGTGCTGCTCCACGATCTGCCGCCCCGTTGGGGCCAGCATAGCCTGTTGATGGAGCCGCTATCGCCGCCGATTCTGGTGGTGCAGTTGGAGTTGGCCCCGGATACTTGGCTCTATGTGGCCACGCTGCTGGGCGTCCCGGATATCTTCAGCGGCTACCGCTGGCTCTCGGAAGAGCGGCTGCTGGCGGGCATCGTCGTGCTGCTCACCGTGCTGGCGCTGTCGTTATTGGGTATTACCAGCGTCACGAGGCCGCTGGCTAGACTTTCTCGGGCGGCGCGTCAGCTCGGCGACGACCTGGATAGCCCGCCGCTAAAAGAGAGTGGCCCCAAGGAAGTAGCAGCTACCGCAGTGGCGTTCAATCGTATGCAGCGGCGTATTCGCGAGCAGGTGGAGGAGCGCGAGAGGCTCTTCTCAGCGATCTCCCACGACTTGAAAACGCCGATTACCCGCATGCGCTTACGGGCTGAAATGCTGGATGACCCACTTCAGCGCGAACGCTTCTGCGCCTCGCTGGACGAGCTGTCCGAGCTGGTCAAAGGCGCGCTGGCCTCGGTCAAGGGGTTAGACCTGCATGAAGAGCCGCAGCCAACGGATCTCTACGCGCTAACGATTGAACTGGCCGAGGCGCTGCGCTTGCAGGGGGGCGACGTGCAGGTGGCCGGGCAGGTGGCGCCACTCACGGTCAAGCCGCTGGCGATGAAGCGCTGCCTGGCGAACCTGTTAGAAAATGCGGTGTTTTACGGCCAGCGGGCGAGGGTAACGCTGGAAGAGCAGTCGGGCGTGGTGCGCCTACATATTCACGACAGTGGCCCTGGCATTCCTGAGGATCAGCTTGGCCGCGTGTTTTCACCCTTTGTACGCCTGGAGGTGTCCAGAAGCCGCCACACCGGTGGAAGCGGCCTGGGGCTAGGCATTGCGCGGCATATCGCCCGTGCCCATGGGGGCGATATTACCCTTGCCAATCACCCCGTAGGCGGCCTGCTGGCCACGCTTACGCTGCCTCGCCAAACCAGCGTTACAGACTTGTAATAAATCGCTAACACTATGCAGGACTCGGTAACTCCCGTTGTGGGCGCAGGTGACGTACTCTGCGATGAGCCGCCTCTCCACGAAGCGCGGCGCGATAACCGCGATAAAAACGGCGCTCTCGCCGTTTACCCATCATCGTTATCCCTATAAAAACAACAGCAGGAGCAACTCATGCGTCATTTGTTACCCGTCTTCAAAAAATCCGCCCTCGCGCTGGCCCTTGCCGCCGGTACGGCCCTGGCAAGCACCGCGCAGGCCAATGAGGTCGAAGTGCTGCACTGGTGGACGTCCGGTGGTGAAGCCCGCGCAGCCAACGTTCTCAAAGAGCTACTCGAAGCCGAAGGTTACGGCTGGCAGGATTTCGCTGTGGCCGGCGGTGGCGGTGAAACCGCCATGACAGTGCTCAAATCCCGTGCCATGTCAGGTAACCCACCCTCCGCCGCGCAAATTAAAGGCCCGGAAATTCAGGAGTGGGGCGAGCTTGGCCTGCTAGGTGACTTAAATGAAGTGGCGGATGCCGAAGGCTGGAACGACCTGTTACCAGAAATTGTGGCCGATATTATGCGTTATGACGGCCAGTACGTAGCCGTGCCCGCAAACGTACACCGGGTTAACTGGCTGTGGGCCAACCCAGACGTGCTGGAAGCCGCTGGCGTAGAAATGCCCACCACCCTCGACGAGCTGTTTGCCGCCGGGGAAGCGATTCGTGAAGCAGGCTTTGTGCCGCTCGCCCACGGTGGCCAGTCCTGGCAGGACGCCACCGTGTTTGAAAGCGTGGTGTTAGGTAGTCAAGGCACCGAGTTCTATCAGCAGGCGCTGGTGGAGCTAGACCCAGAAGCCCTGGGAGGCGAGCAGATGGTCGCCGCACTGGAAGATTTCAAACGCCTGCGCGAGCTGATGGACGAAGGCATGCCGGGCCGCGATTGGAACATTGCCACCGCGATGGTGATCGAGGGCGTGGCTGGTTTCCAGTTGATGGGTGACTGGGCGAAGGGGGAGTTCACCGCTGCAGGCATGACCGCCGGTGAAGACTACCTGTGCACCGCCGCTCCGGGCACCGAAGACGCCTTTACCTTCAACATCGACAGCCTGGCGATGTTCCGCGTGTCCGATGATGCCGAGCGTGAAGCTCAGCACACGCTGGCGCGTTTGGTGCTTGAACCCACCTTCCAGGAAGCCTTCAACCTTGCCAAAGGCTCCATTCCCGCGCGCCCTGACCTGGATATGAGCGAGTTCGATAGCTGCGCCCAGCAGTCAATGGACGATTTCCAGAGCACTGCCGATGAAGGCGGATTAGTGCCCAGTATGGCTCACGGTATGGCCGTACGTGCCGACGTTCAGGGAGCCATCTTTGACGTCGTGACCAACTACTTCAACGACGCCGATATGCCCGCCGAAGAAGCGGCCCAGCGACTGGTCAGCGCCGCAGAAGCTGCCTCGTTCTAAGCGCGGCACCATTGGCAATAGCGCAAGTACGCGCTGAACGTACGCAACCAGCGCCGCCGCAACGGCGGCGCTAGCGGTTGACTGGCGAGGAATTCCCCATGAGCGAAACCCCAACGCACACCGCGTTGCGGCCAACGGCCTCTGGTCGGCTGCAGGCCTGGCTGCCAAGGCTAGTGCTGGCACCCTCGGTGGCGGTGTCTCTGTTTTTTGTTTACGGCTTTATGCTGTGGACCTTTGTCTTATCACTCACCAGCTCGCGTATGCTGCCCAGCTACGATTTTGTCGGGTTTGGCCAGTATGCGCGGCTGATGGCCAACGAGCGCTGGTGGGTGGCGTCTACCAATCTGATGATCTTTGGTACGCTGTTTATCGTGATCTGCTTAGTGCTGGGGGCACTGCTGGCAATGCTGTTGGATCAAAAGATTCGTCAGGAGGGCGCGCTACGCACGGTGTATCTCTACCCCATGGCGCTGTCGTTCATTGTTACGGGGGTCGTGTGGAAGTGGCTGCTGAACCCGCAGCTAGGCATTCAGGCCATGGTGCGCAGCTGGGGCTTCGAGTCGTTCGAGTTCGACTGGATCGTCGATCCGGATATGGCGATCTACACCTTGGTGATTGCCGCCGTTTGGCAGGCCTCTGGCTTCGTGATGGCGCTCTTTCTCGCCGGGCTGCGCGGTATCGACGATAGCATTATCAAAGCCGCCCAGCTCGATGGCGCGAGCCTGCCGCGCATTTACTGGCGGGTGGTCATGCCCTGCCTGCGCCCGGTGGTGTTCAGCGCGGTGATGATTCTGGCCCACATTGCCATCAAGAGTTTTGACTTGGTCGTCGCGCTCACCGGCGGCGGGCCGGGTTATGCAACGGACCTGCCGGCCACGTTCATGTATACCCATGCGTTCAACCGGGCGCAGATCGGGCTGGGGTCGGCCAGCGCCATGCTGATGCTCGGTGGGGTGTTGGCCATCCTGATTCCTTACCTCTACTCCGAATTAAGGAGCCGCAAACATGGCTAATGTGATTCGTCGCCAAACGCCTGCGGCCAAGTTATGGCGTGGCGTGCTGTACGCGGTCCTGGTCATCGCCGCGCTGTTCTACGTGCTGCCGTTGGTGGTCATGCTGATGACCTCCATTAAACCGTTGAGCGAAATCAGCGCCGGGTCGCTGCTGTCGTTACCGCAAAATCCGACGCTGGCCCCCTGGGCAAAAGCCTGGGGTGAAGCCTGCACCGGTATGCGCTGCGACGGCGTGGGTGGTTATTTTTGGAACTCCTTTGCCATCGTCATTCCTGCGGTGCTGATCTCCACCGCCGTGGGAGCGCTGAACGGCTATGCGCTGACAAAATGGCGCTTCAAAGGCTCCGAGCTGGTCTTCGCGCTGATGCTGTTCGGCTGCTTTATTCCGTTTCAGGTGGTGCTACTGCCCATGGCGCAAACCCTGGGCTGGCTGGGGCTCTCTAGCTCTCGAGCGGGGCTGATCCTGGTGCACGTAGTGTTTGGTATCGCCTTTACCACGCTGTTTTTCCGTAACTTCTACGTGGGGATTCCTAACGAGTTGGTCTCGGCGGCCAAGCTGGACGGAGCCGGGTTCTTCCGTATTTTTTGGCGCATCCTGTTGCCGGTGTCGGCGCCCATCATCGTGGTGTCGGTGATTTGGCAGTTCACCCAAATCTGGAACGATTTCCTCTTTGGCGTGGCGTTCTCGGCACACAACACTCAGCCAGTCACGGTGGCGCTCAATAATCTGGTGAACACCTCCACCGGCGTGCGCGAATACAACGTCGATATGGCCGCCGCCATGATTGCCGCACTGCCCACCCTAGTGGTGTACGTGCTGGCGGGTAAATATTTTGTGCGTGGGCTCACGGCAGGCTCCGTAAAGGGCTAATAACAACTAGGTGCATGGCAGTCGCAGGTAGAGGTCAGCATCACCCCGTAGCGGGGGTCTTTCGCCAGGACGGCGAAAGTAGCGCCCAGGGAAGGGTTTACAGCGCCCCCGCCAAGGGGTGATCTGACCGGTGCCAATGCGCTTCTTGCCAGCCCCCTTAGAACAGGATTTTGATCATGGCAGCGTTAGAGATTCACAACGTACGCAAAGAGTTTGGCAGCGAGCGGGTGCTGAAAGATGTCAGCATCTCCATCGATTCCGGCGAGTTTTTGATTCTGGTGGGGCCATCCGGCTGTGGGAAATCCACGCTGATGAATGCCATCGCCGGGCTTGAGCCGGTCACCAGCGGCAATATCTATATCGACGGTGAGGACGTCACTTGGCGCACCCCCGCCGAGCGCGATATTGCCATGGTGTTCCAATCCTACGCCCTGTACCCCAGCATGACCGTGCGCCAAAACATCAGCTTTGGTTTAGAGATGCGCAAAGTGCCCAAGGCCGAGCGGGAAGCCGCCGTGGAGCGGGTGGCCGATCTGCTGCAAATCTCCCACCTGCTAGAGCGCAAGCCCGCCCAGCTCTCCGGCGGCCAGCGCCAGCGGGTGGCCATGGGGCGTGCCCTGGCGCGGGAGCCCAAAGTCTATCTTTTTGACGAGCCGCTCTCGAACCTGGACGCCAAGCTGCGCGTGGATATGCGCACCGAGATCAAAAAGCTTCACCAGCGCCTGGGCACCACTATCGTTTACGTTACCCACGATCAGGTAGAAGCCATGACCCTGGCAGACTGTATCGCGGTGATGCGTGACGGGCATATTCTGCAGTTGGGCAGCCCCGATGAGGTCTACAACAATCCGGTGGATATGTTCGTGGCGGGCTTTATGGGCTCGCCGTCGATGAACTTCATCCGCGCCACGCTAGAAGCCGACGGCGATGGCTATGCACTGCGCATTGCCACCCCCGACGAAGCCGACCTGCTGTTGCCCTGGCCAACGGCCCGACACACGGCAGGCTTGGTAGAGCAGCTCGACAAGCCGGTGATTCTGGGTCTACGGCCCGAGCACTTTAGCGAAGAGGACCTGCGCCTCAGCGAGCAAGCCGAAGGTACGCTGTTGGACGCCAAGGTGAGCGTGGTGGAACCGACCGGTGCCGATATTCTGCTGCGCCTGCCGCTGGGTGAGCAGGAGATTACCGCGCGGGTCGGGCCCAAATGTGAGGTATCACCCGGGGAGCGCTTGGCGCTGAGGGTCGATATGTCCCAAGCGGTGCTGTTCGATGCCGAAACCGAGCAGCGGCTGGCGTGAGCCGCTGGGTGAGCGGTATTAATCGCGGTGACGCGCGGCGGGGGCGGGCTCTTTATCGAGCCGCTTGATCTGCCGCCAGAGGTCTTGGCGAAGGTCGGCTAATTTGGGCTGCTCCTCTGGCGTAAAGGCCACCGGGCGGCACAGCCGCTGGGCACGCAGCCCCAGGCGGGCGCTCAGCAACCCGGTCGCCAAGCCCTGGCCTGCTCGCGCCGAAAGGCGGCCTGCCAAGTCCAGCGAGAGCATGTCCATGCTGGCATCGGTGGCCAGTTCGCTGGCGCCTGCAAAGGCCATGTTGTGCAGCACGTGGCGAAATAGCCGCAGGCGGCTGGCGTAGCCAAGCTCCAGCCCGTACAGACGGCTCAGCCGATCCACCATGGCCAGGCTGCGCCACGCCACCAGCGCCATGTCCACCAGGGTCAGCGGGGAAACCGCCACCATGATGGCGGTTTCCCCCGACATCCGGGTAATCAACCGCTGAGCTTCCCGGTCACGGGGGGCCAGCAGGTGGTAGCGCAGCAGGGTTTGAATCTCTTCCCCGCTATGGTGCGGCTGGCACGCCCGCTGGAAGGCCAGCCAGTGAGGATCATCGTTGCTCAGCGCGAGCTGCTGTTTCAATTGAACGGCCATCGCCTGGGCCTGCTGGCTGGAACGCTGGGGAAGCTCGGCTAGGTTGGCCCGTAACTGGTCGTGTCGCTTTAAGCGCCGCAAACGGCCCAGCTCCTTGAGAAGCGATGCGCCGCCCAAGCCAATCAGGCTAATCCCAAACAGCTGCCACGCCATCGTCATCCACTGGGACTGGGACAGCGCGTCAGGAATGCCGGTTGCCAGCTCTACCGTGCCGAGTGTGGCTCCGCCTGCCAAGGCGAACATCAGCCCCCAGCGGCGCTTGCGGGGCGCGCCTAGGGTCTCTTCCGGCAGTGCTTTGAGTTCGGCTTGGGTCGCCAGCGGCTGGTGCGATTCGCTCGCCGCGAAGCGTTCGTGCTGGCGTAGGGTTTCCTGGGTAGGTTCGGGCGGCGCTTCGGCCTGGAAGTCGCGGCGGGGCTGAGGGTTACTCATGTCAGTTTGTCTCCAATCAGCAAGTCAATCGCGGCGTCCATACGGATGTGGGGTAGTGCCTCGCTATCGGCGGGCATCGGGCGGAAGCTGGGGAAATCAAACCCTTGCTGCTGCCAAAAATCGGCTTTGGGCAGGCGGCTGGGCACATCGCCGGGGTACACCAGCACGTCTTCGCCTTCTAACGTGGTGCCTTTCAGCGCTGGCGTTCGCTTGCCATCATGAAGCACTTCGCGGGCCTCGGTGGCGCGAATGGCCGCCAGCGACAGCGCTTTCACCGGGATATCGGCAAAGCGTAAGTCTTTCAATGGCTCCGCCAGCAGCGCTTCCAACAGCTGCACGACATGGGGGTGCTGATCGGGCGTTACGTGGTCCGCTTTGGTCGCGGCAATGGCGAGGCGATCGATTTTGGGAGCGAACAGGCGGGTCAGCAAGCTGCGCTTGCCGTAATCGAAGCTCTTCATCAGCTGTTGCAGCGCGCGGGAAAGATCCTCGAAACGCTCCGGCCCGGCGTTGAGCGCGCCCAGCACGTCCACCAGCACGATCTGGCGGTCAAAGCGGCGGAAGTGGTCGCGGTAGAAGGGGCGCACCACCTGCTGCTGATAGTAGCGAAAACGCGCCGCCAGGGTGGCGTAGAGGCTCGATTCGGGCAGCGCGTCGAGGGTTTCTTTGGGAGTATCTAATCCGGGCAGCGGGAAGAACTGCAGTACCGGTGCGCCATCCAGCTCGCCGGGCAGCAAAAAACGCCCCGGCTGCAGGTCAGAAAAGCCCGCCTGCTTGGCACGCCGTAGGCCCAATGCGTAGGCCTCGGCCAGCGTGGCGAGCTGCGCTTCATCGGCTTCCGCCGTGGGGTCTAGCTGCTCTGCTTCGGCCAACCATTCGCTAAACAGCGCTCGGCGATGGGGGCCTTCGTGCTGGGCTTGGCTCTGGCTCCAACTATAGAAGTCGTGCTGCAGCAGCGGTAAATCCAGCAGCCATTCGCCAGGGTAGTCGAACAGGTCCAGTGTCAGGTGAGCGATATCCGGCGTGAACCAGCCCTGTTGGGCAGGGCGGTAGCGCAGCTGCAAGCGAAGCTCGCTGATACCCCGAGTAGGCTCTGGCCAGCGCGGCGGTGTGTCTCTCAGCGAGGCCATGCCGGGGTCGTAAGGGAAACGCGGCACCCCTAGGTCAGGCTGATTCAAACGCTGCGCGCCTAGCAATCGCCCTTCGCGGGCAACCGATAACAGGTCTAATCGTGCTTCTACGCCTGCATGGCGCAGTTGGTTTACTAGCGAGGTCAAAAAGGCCGTTTTTCCTGCTTGCGACAGCCCCGTGACCGCCAGCCGCAGCTGCTGGTCTCGGCCTCGCTCCAATAGATTGCTCAATTCGCGGCTCAGCGGCTGGCGCATCCTGTCGCTTCCTTGGTTGGGTAGGGCGTTCGAATGAGATGAGCGCGCTAGCGCTGCCACATCAAGACCAGCTGAGAGAGCATGGGCAGGGTCGCAATGATGAAGCCAACGACCGCAAGGCTATAGCCGGGCCAGCGGCGCTGCATTTTTTGCGCAAGGGTCAAACCCACCAAGCACACCACCATGCCGATTAGGTTAAAGGCCAGCGTGGCGGCCTCCAGCCATTGCTGCGGATCCATCGTCGCTCCTTGGGGATATTGGTGGCATGATCATAGCAAAGCCTCGATGAACCGATCATTAACCGCGGCTTATTGTCGTCCCTAGCAAGTGCTGTGCTCCGGGAACCAGCCAAACGGGGTCCAGGCGCGTATTGGCGGCCTCGACGCATATAAAGTGTTTGGCAGCGTCGGCGGGCGTGTCGCTAGGCAGGTCGCTATCCGGGTGCCAGACCACCGTGGAGTCGCTGGACTGCTTGCCGATGCGCAGTGTGCGCTGACCGTCGTCGAGCAGCACCGCTTCATTGGTGTGATAAATACGATCGACTGGGCCACGAATCGCCAGCGTGCCCTGCTGCTCAGACTCGGCAAAGTCACGCAGCTTGTCCAAATAGCGCGCACCCGCGAGGCCCTCTAAGCGGCATTGATGCGCCTCATTGACGGCCAGATAGGTATGCAGTGCGCCGCTGGTTTTGATCGGGGCATCGCCAATGTTTTCGCTGATGATCTCGACGTTCAACCGCTGGGCGTTGGCTTGAATAACCACGCGGGCGGTGAGCTGGCTATGTAGGCGCTCTTCCGGCGAGAGGTGCACTTCGATGCCTTCGGCGTGGTCGTCAACGGCGTCCAGACGCCACATGGCATGGCGAGCAAGCCCATGGAAGGGGCCGTTACGCTCGGGGCTTTCGTCAGCGTAGCGCTCGTCGGCGAACCAAGGCCAGCAGAGCGGGATGCCGCCACGGATCGCGCCCGGCAGCGCTTGGGGCGTTGGCGTGACCCATAGCCAGCCAGTGTCGCCGGTCGGCTGAAAGTGCAGCACCTGTGCGCCTTGCAGGCTAATGACCATTTCCCCCCAGGCCATGTTGAAGAGCGTAACGTCACGGCCTTCCCAGGTGGCGCGTTGATGACCATCAACATGGCTAAGTAGCTGTTTAAGGGAGTCGGGAATCATAGGGGAATCCTTGTGGGCAAAGGCAACAAATAGGCAGAACAGTAGCGCCGTGTGCTATGGTAGGACAAGCATAGATGGAAGGTAAAACCCCAAGCTGAGTGAAACCAAGGAGGTAGTATGGGCTTTATTGCGTGGTTAATCATTGGTGGTTTAGCTGGCTGGATCGCCGGCAACATCATGCGTGGCGGCGGTTTTGGCGTGCTCGGTAACATTGGCGTCGGCGTGGTCGGTGCGCTCGTCGGTGGTTTCCTCTTCAGCCTGCTGGGGCTGCAGGCGGGCGGCTTCATCGGCTCGCTAGTCACGGCGACCGTGGGGGCCGTGGTCTTGTTATGGGTCATTAGTAAAGTTAAAAGCGCCTAGCGTTTCTCACGCTAAGTGGTATCTGCTGCCCGGCCTTTGCGCCGGGCAGCGCTGTTTTGTGCGGCGGCTATCGGTCTTGGCAGCAGATTCCGTTACACTATTCGGCTTTTAGCAGCTGCGACTGGCTGCTCCGATGGGTGATGGCTTTCATGGATCGCTTTCTGTTTCTTCGAGGTGTCTTTTGGTCGACGCACTAACTACCTGGTGGGCTCAACAGCTGGTGCTGTGTGACTGGGCTTTTACGCCGCATCCACTGGCGGTGGATGCGGTTGCAGCGGAGCAGCGCCTGCTGGAACTGGGTATGACAGATCGTGGCGCGTTGGCAGACCAGCTGTTTTTTGCCCTTGGTGCGCCATCAGGGAGTGCCGACCAACTGCTGGGCGCGCTGGAGTGGTCAGCCCTGGCGGGAGCAGCAGGCTGGTTGAGTCAGGCGCAGGCGACGAACTGGGCGCACCACCTAATACGACGTATCACTGCCGACTACGGCGATCAGCGAGCATGGCTGGCCGACCTGCGCCGCGCCTTGGGTGCTAAAGGCTGGGAAACCGGTGCCGATGACCGTTTTATCGATGCCTGCCAAGCGTTGTCGGATCTAGAGAGTGAAGGTGAAGGCGTTACCTGGCAGGCGCTGGATGCCGCGCTCGCCGAGCGTGGCGCCCCAGCATCGCTGTGGCCTCAGTCTGCTGCAGCCCAGCCCTGGCGGTTGGGCGCACTGTTCCGCCCGCTGGTGTGCTATCCAGCCAGCACCGCCGATTGGCCCGACGCCACGCAGTGGTTGGCGCGTGTTTGGCAGATTCAAGATCGTGAGCAGTTACTGGAAGTGATGCTTTGGCTCAGTGCCCAGGGCGAGCGCCAGCGCTGGGATATCGAAGCCCGCGAACTGCTAACCATGGATCATGCTCAGCGCCAAGAGTGGCAACGGGGCGCGGTGAACGATGCGCCCTACGCGCCAGTGCTCACCACGTTCGTCAATCAGGGCGAGCCGCTGGAATGGGCCGCCTGGGATTGGCTGCGATTGGTGGAGCTTGCCTGGGCCGGTGCCTGCTGCGGCTGGCTAAGCCAGGCGGAAGCGGACGACCTGGCGGCCCACGCGGCTGATCTCGTCGGGCGCCGTTACCACGACTGGCATGCCGTACTGAAAGCCTACCTGCGCGGGCAAAGCCTCTTCGAGGGCGTCGATCGCCGGGGGATGACGCCTAGCGCGCGTCATAAGCTGCTCATGCACGCGCCCCACAGCCCTTGGAAACACTCGCTGGGGGCGTTACTGGACGAGCCGACCCGTGATGCCTCGCGGGCGCGCATCAAAGCATGGCGTCATACGCCGCACCATTGGCTGCTCGCGTTGGCGGGCGTCCGCGAGCCGGACGTCATGTTGCGGCAACTCGATCCGTCAGCGCCGATCGCCGAGCAGCGCAGGGCAGATGCCGCCGTTTACCTTCAAGACTCTCTGGGGCTGCATGCCGATGAGGGCCACCAAGTGCTGGCGCGCTACTGGCTACCTGCCCAGGCGCACCATCTTAACCAGCTGGCTGCGGATGCCGCCCATGGCGTATTACCACCGTCGCAGACGCGCTTTGGTCAGCCGACCCCCGATGAGCTCAAACAGCGCAACGCGGTAAAAGGCGTGAGCCGCCACGCCGCGACGATTCACATGGCGGAGAAATTTGCCTTCTATCTGCATATGGCTTTCGACAGTGGTCTGTTCGAGCGCGAACCGCTCATGCAGCACGCTAGCGCCTTACGTAGCTGCTTGTGTCGCTTTTATGCGTCGCCCAAGCGTCTGCTCGAGGCGTGGTTTGCCTGGGAGAGCTGCCTGCCAGAGCCCGAGCATGATTCGCTGATCAATGAAATCGCATGGCATTTGGAAGATCCTGGCAGCCTGTTCCACTGGCTAGATTGGCGACCCGATGCTTGGTGCGAACCGGGTGAGAGACCTACATTGACCCACTTCACGGCGATGTCGCTGGTGGGACCGCTGAACAGCGCGGTCTGGAGCGAGCCACAGTTGGAAAGTCCTCGTGAGTGCGCCGACATTCGCGAATGGGTAGAGAGCCACTATCACCTCTCTAGCGCCGACGACATGCAGGAGTTTTTGACCTTCATGTTGGAGGCGGGAGATCGCCAGGAGTACCAGATCAACTACGCGCCCTACACGCTGAACCCGGAGCGGTTGGCGGCTGAGATCGCCATATTGGAGTCCGGCGACTGCGGTGAAGAGGAGCGTCACCATTTGTTGCGCCTGCGCCGTGTGAGTACCAACGAAGATGGTTGTAATGACGTGGACATGGCCGCTTGGGACATTGCCCAGCTCGTGGATCTTGCCATTGCGGCACGTCAGCTAGGTTGGCTCGACAAGTCAGCATTCGCGAACGTGCTCGACCGCGCCTATCAGTTGGCGGCGGATCATTACTCGGGTTGGCAGGAGTATGCGGCGGGCATGTACGCAGGGTTTTCGTTTTTCATGGGCGACACCCCGGAACGAGAGAGCTTCTTGGCCGGTTTTCGTCAAGCGCTGGTGGCTTGGTTATGCGGCGCGCCAGTGCTGGCCGGCCCCTGGGCGAGCCTGGATTTTCCAGGCAACAAGCCGCGCCATTTCGCGCCGCTGCATATCGATACGCTGCCGGGTGATCAACGAATCTTACATTAGGCTCGCCAAGCATAGGATAACTAGCTTATAGTCCAGGGTTTGTAAAAAATGAGTTTTCTCATGCTTGGGTCTTTTCCACTTTTTCTTCAGTCACGAGGTTAATCGCATGGTTGCGTCGCCACACCCCGCTGTGACCGCTGTCCGTGTTGTAAGTGTTTGTGTCGTCGTTGCTTTGTTAGCTGGTTGTGCGGGCTCCGCCTCACGCCAGGGTATGGACCCCCCCGAGGATTACTTCTCGATGTCGCTTCCCGGCATGCAGGGCGCCACTCCTCAAATGTCGCCCGTTGATCCCATCGATGCGCATCTTCGCAGTCTGCAGACACCCCCGCCAACAGTCGTGCGCCAAGCGCTTCTAGAGCAGCATCAGCGGTGGGCCGGAACGCCTTATCGGATTGGAGGAACGACGGATCGAGGGATCGATTGCTCTGCCCTGGTGAGAAACGTATTCCGCGATACCTTTGACGTCGAGTTACCCCGTTCCACCCAAGATCAAGTGCATGAGGGACGCCCGATCGACCGCCAAGAGCTGCAGGCGGGCGATCTGGTCTTCTTCCGCCCACCGGGACGCTACAACCATGTGGGCATTTACGTCGGCAATGGCTACTTTCTCCATGCGTCCACCTCCAAAGGGGTGATCATCTCAAGCTTGGACAACAGCTATTGGCAGCGCTATTACTGGCAGTCGCGTCGGGCGCTAGAGCCGACCAATCTGGCTCAGCTCAGCAGCCGTTTCATGCCGTAAGTGTTCGCCGTGAGCGTCCGTTCACGTTGGAAAGGCCATGATTGAAGCAAAGACGCGCGCCTGGTGGCGCGCGACGGCGGCCCTCTGTTTAGGGTCGTTTTTGGTGTTCATCAACCTGTACGTACCGCAGCCGCTGCTGCCTGGACTCAAAGAGACCTATGGCGTGTCGACGCTAGGTGTCAGCCTGCTGATGTCGGTGTCGACACTCTCGCTGGCCTTGGCGCTGCTGGTGTTTGGGCCGCTCTCCGACGCGATTGGTCGGGAAGCCATCATGCGGTTTACGCTGCTTCTGGCCGGTGGCCTGTCGCTTGCCTTGGCCTTTGCGCCGTCCTTCGAAAGTTTGCTGTTGCTGCGCTTGCTGCAAGGCTTCGTGCTCGGAGGTTTGCCTGCGGTGGCCATTGCCTGGATGGGCGATGAGTTCGACAAGACGGCTCTGCTGAGCGCCGTCGGGCTCTATATCGGCGCCAATTCGTTGGGCGGTATCAGCGGACGTATCGTTGGCGGTGGTGCCGCCGCCATCGGCGGGCCAACGGCAGCGTTTATTGCTGTGGGAGCCATGACCCTGGTTGGCTGTGTGCTTTTCTGGCGGCTACTGCCCAACAGCCAAGCCTTCGTGCCCAAACGTTTTCATTTGCGTGACGCAGTGACAGACCTGCTAGGACATCTGCGCTCACCGGTGCTGCTCGCCGCCTACTGTCTAGGCGGCATCAACTTTCTGATTTTTATCAACCAATACAGCTATATCACTTTTCGTCTAGCGGATGCGCCTTATCAGTTGGCGGCCAGCGGTCTAGGGCTGATTTTTCTCACCTATCTGGGCGGTA
Organism: Halomonas sp. MMH1-48; assembly: GCF_022348105.1. Classification (NCBI taxonomy): domain Bacteria; kingdom Pseudomonadati; phylum Pseudomonadota; class Gammaproteobacteria; order Oceanospirillales; family Halomonadaceae; genus Halomonas; species Halomonas sp. MMH1-48. The sequence goes on along the minus strand of NZ_JAKRFL010000005.1, from coordinate 68,235 downwards.
CCTTTGGTTCGACGGTGTCCGGCAAGTTGGCGGGGCGTTTTTCACCTGCCATCTGTATTAGCGCAGGCATCGTGATTCTGATGCTGGGGACGGCTGTGACCTTGGCGGACTCGCTGGCACTGATCATATTGGGTTTGACCATTAACGCTTTTGGCTTTTTTATGGCGCATTCGCTGGCGTCTAGCTGGGTGGGGCGCTATGCCCAAGGAGCGCGGGGTAGCGCATCAGCGCTCTATCTCGTGTTTTACTATCTAGGTGCCAGCATTGGCGGTTTTTGGTTGGAGCCCTTTTGGCGCTGGTCGCAGTGGCAGGGCGTGGCGATCGGTTCGTGGCTGCTGCTTTGCGTGACGCTGTTCATTAGCGTGGGCCTATGGCGCTTCGAGCGCCGTACCAGCCGTTAATTGCCCACCCGCCAAATGCCACCGTTGATGGCACAGGCGCTTTAGCAGCGCCGTATCGTGGCTGATTACCAGCACGCCCAGGTTGTGGCGTTCCGCGTGGGCGCGCAGCGCCTGCCAAAGGGTCAATTGGGTGATGGGATCCAGCATGGTTGAGATTTCATCGGCCACCACGTAGCGCACGCCGGGGGCGAGTGCGCGAAGTACGCATACACGCTGTAGCTCTCCGCCAGAGAGGGCGCTGGGAAAACGCTTGAGCCAGTGCGGCTCAATACCAAACGCTTTCATCAGCGCATCGGGGGGTGTCCATGCCTCTCTCACTATCTTGCCTACCCGCCAGCGCGGGTTGACCGCCAGCTCAGGTGACTGCGGAAGCCACTGTACAGGGCTTAAGCCTTGCTTAGGTAGCGGCGCGCCGTCAATGGTCACTTGGCCCTCGTGGGGGGCTAGCTGACCTGCCAGCAGTTTACCCAGGGTGGTTTTTCCTGCCCCAGAGTCGCCGCTGAGCCCGATCCATTCGCCAGGTGCAAGCCGAAGGGTAACTCCTTTCAGGAGTGGCAAGCCGGAAGGAAAGTGAAACGAGACACCATGGGCTTCAAGCAAGCGTTGGCTCCTGTCGCAAGGCGGTGACTGGCAGCGTGCTGAAGGCGTTATCCGGCAGCGCGTGCCAGAGGGCGCGTGCATAAGCGGTGGTTAACCGTTCCCCTTGGCCCTGAAACGCTTTGGCGGGGGCGGTCTCTAGGCCTTTACCGTGTCGCATCACGGTGACGCGGTCGGCAATGGGCAGGGCATGGCGAAGGTCGTGGGTAATCAGCAATACTGCTTTGCCCTCGAGTGCCATGGCCTTTAGCGTTGCCAGTACGCGGTCGCGCTGTGTGGGGTCTAGACCCACGCTGGGCTCATCGGCAATCACTAGGTGCGCGTTGCCCACTTGGGCCATGGCGATGAGTACGCGACGGGCCATGCCACCCGAGAGCTCATGGGGGTAGAGGGCGGCGGCGTGGCTAAGCTGGTAGTGGCCGAGCAGCGCCTCGGCACGCTGATCGGCGGCGGGGTGTTCAAACCCCACGCGCTGGGCAGCCCAGCGTACCTGTTGCTGGCTACGAGCGAGAGGGTCAAGGGCGCTTAGTGATTGGGGAATCAGCGCTAGCTGACGGCCGCGTAGCTGGCGCTGGCGCGCAGGGGTTAAAGGCGCTGAGTGAAAATGCAGCGTTCCCTTCATCTTAGCCGCCGACGGCAGCAGTCCCATAATGGCGTAGGCGAGCAGGCTTTTCCCTGCGCCTGATGCCCCCACCACCGCGTGTATTTCGCCCGCTGCTATGTGCAGCGATAGCGCGTCGATACAGGTGGCCCACTCTCTTTGCCACCAGCGGGGGTAATGGGGCAGTTCTAGGGTCAGCCGTTCGATATGCAGCATGGCAAACTCCTCAGGTAGACCGTATCGCCTTACAGCGCTTGGCGCAGCAGGGCCGCAAAACGCCCAATGGCCAGCACCATGAGCAGTAAGCCCAGCCCCGGAAACACGCCAAGCCACCAGTAGCCACCAGTGAGATAGCGCATGGCGTCGGCCAGTAGTACGCCAATGGCGGGCTGGGTTGGGTCCAGGCCAACGCCCAAAAAGGTCAGAGCGGCTTCATGCAAAATGGCATGGGGGAACAGCAGCAGTGCGCCGACCAAGCAGTGAGGCAGTAAATGGGGCAGCAGGTGGTGCCACACAATAAACCCGTGGGGTTTGCCGAATGCTTTCGACATGGCTACGTACGGGGCATGGCGTACACTCAATAGCTCTGCGCGCAGCACCCTGGCAAGACTGGGCCAGTGGGTCAGTGCGACCGCTATAATCACTGCCTGGGTTCCGCCGCCGAGGGCAAAGGCAATCAGCAGCAGTAAAATCAGGTGCGGTACGCTTAGCAGCGTATCAATCAGCAGGCTGACCAGGGCATCTAGCGTTGATGACAGCATCGCTAGGCTCGCCAGGCTTACGGCAATCAGCGTGCCTAGTAGTGCGGCGCTAAGACCTACCCAAAAACTCAGAGCAAGACCGGCCAGCGTGCGTGCCCATAGCTCCCGGCCCAGCGCATCCGTTCCCAGCCAGTGGATGGCACTAGGAGGCATTAAGCGCGCCTCAAATTGCATGTGAAAAGGCGTATCACCTAGCCAGACATGGTGGCTGAGCAGCAGTGCCACCAGTAGGCAGAGCATTGCTGCGTAGCCTGCTGCCAGTAGGCGCGGTTGGCGGTTCATCGCTGCCCCTGCGCTATGCGCGGGTCGGCTAACTGGTAAAGGCCATCGGCGATAAGACTGCCCATGCTGACAAACAGCGCGGTGAACAGCGCAATCGCGAGCAGCAGCGGCACATCGCTTCTTAAACCCGCCGCTACAGTGGCCTGACCAAGCCCGGGATAAGCAAAGACTTGCTCAATTAGTAGGGAACCGCCAAACAGCTCGCCGAGAGAGGCAAACGCCAGGGTGATGGCGGGCAGGCTGGCATGGCGAAGGCCATGACGCCAAGCGATATCGAAGCGGCTTGCGCCTTGTGCAAAGGCGTGCAGCGCCGTCTCCGAGCGCATAAACGCCACCATCTTGGCACGCGTGTGCAGTGTGATCGTCGCCATACCCAGCAGCGCCAGTGTCGCCATCGGCAAGATCAAGTGATGTAGACGCGTCAGTGGGCCCACCTCTTGCCTGAGAACGCCCATGGGGCCGGCGCAGCAGGTGGGTGTCCAGCCGAGGGTGACCGAAAAGAGCAGCAGCGCCAGCATGGCCAGCCAAAAGGTGGGCGTCGAGGCGGTGATATAGGCATAGCCGCTAATCAGACGGTCAAGCCAAGCGCCCTCTTTGCTGCCTGCCGCGATGCCCAGGAGCATCCCCAGGGCGAGTGAGAGTAGCCAGGCGCCAAATAGCAGGAAGAACGAGCGCTGGAAGCGCTGGCCAATGACCTCGCTGACCGGCTGGTTGTAGATATGGCTCCAGCCCAGCTCTCCGCTGAGCAGCTGGCGCAGCCAGTGGCTAAATTGGACCATAGCAGGCGCATCAAACCCCCACTGCTCTGCGATCAAGGCCCGCTGTTCCGGGCTTACCTGGGCCATCTGCGGGCCAAGATAGGCATCGACAGGGTCGATGGGCGAGAGCATCATCAGCCCAAACGAGACGGCCGCGACACAAAGTAGTACCAGCACCAACCGCAGTAGGCGTGCCGTGAACCAAGCGGCTAGTCGCACGACCAGCGCCACTCCAGCAGGTTAGCTGTTATCGGCCAGCCGTGGCCGTGGGGGGCCACGCCCAGCTCACCCAGATCGAGGCAGCGGTGGGTGGCATACACATGGGCAAGGTTGACCATCCAGGCCCAACTGGTATCACCCTGCAACCCATAGCCGGTGTCGCCATCCCACTGCGCCGCTTGCCAGTGTGGGTTGGCCGCTTCCGGCGTTGCTGCGGCCTGGGCGGCCTCGAAGTGTTTATCCACGGTCTCGTTGGCGTAATAGCCGCTGTTGTAGAAACCAAATCCGGCATGCTCGCTATGAAACAGGTAGTACACCTCCTGCGGACTATGGCTGCCAAAACCAAACACAATGGCATCTTGATGGAGGGCTTCCTGTTGAATTTCGTCCCAGTGGCGGCCGGTGGGCTGCATCTCGATGCCAAGCGGTCGCACCATCTCAGCGCTCACTTGGGCGAGCTGTTGGCGCGTGGTGTCGCTCGATGGGTACGTCAGTCGAAAACGTGCTGGCTGGCCATCTTTAAAACGCAGCCCGTCTTCGTCCTGGCGAACCCAGCCTGCTTCATCGAGTAGGGCATTAGCGCGTGCTAAATTGGGCGCCGCCACTTTCTCGCCTTCTTGGCTCCAGGGCAGGCCGTCCGCCGGGCCAAAGGCCGGACGTCCAAAACCGTTGAGCGCTACGTCCACCAGTGTTTCGCGGTCGAGGGCAAGATTCACCGCCTGACGGATGGCGAGATCAGACGTGACGTCATTGCCGATCGGAGCGCCGTTGGCAGCCTGTTCGCCTTCATCGGGCTGCATAGGAAACAGAATGCCGCGGTTGTCCACACTCTTCATGATGACCCGCTGCATTTGGCTGGGGAGGTTGTTCGCCAGTGCTTGTGGCACCGCGGCGAGATCCACCTCACCGGCGTGGGCGGCACTGAGCGTGGCGGCTTCATCGGTAAATAAAAACACCAGGCGCTCAAAGATGGGCGTGGGGCCATAGAAGTAGGGGTTGCGCTCAACAATCAGCTGCTCGCCCTCTTGCCATTCAACCAACTGGTAAGGCCCGGATCCTAACGGCTGTCTGCCGTAACCCTCGCGATAGCCATTGTCCCGGTCAGCATCAGGCACGATGCCCAGCGTCATGAGTTGATCGATAAAGGTAATGCGCGGTGCCTTTAGCGTCAGTTCAACCGTGTTGCCGTCGATGGCTCGGGCGCTCTCCAGTGCACTGAGATCGGCACGGCCACCCGCCTCTGCGGCGGCATTGAAGGTGAAGGCCACATCGTCAGCGGTGAGCGGGGTGTTATCGGAAAAACGCACATCCGTACGCAAAGTGAGCGTCCAGGTGAGGCGATCGTCAGACAGCGACCACTCGGTCGCCAGCCCCGGTTGCGGCGTCAAATCTTGGCCACGGGTGAGTAGCGTGGATTGAAACAACGGGTTGCCGTACTGCCCCCAGCCCAGCAGTGGGTTAAAGCCTTGTTCCGGCTCGCCGCCAATAGCTAGCACTAGCTGCTCTTTGGCCAACGCAGGCGCGCTTAGCGCTACGCATGTGGCTGCTAGAGCCAGTATGATAGAGCGACGCATAAGACACCTTTTAAGGCTGCTGATATGATGTTTTTACAATAACATCATACTATCAACGCTGGAAGTTGCGGCGATGCACAATGAGAGATCGGCGAAGGAGAGGGTATGCAGCGGGTAACGGTAACGCTGGATGAAGAGCTGTTAAGCGACGTCGACGCGCTGATGGCGCTGCGCGGCTATCAAAATCGCTCGGAGGCGATTCGTGATCTCACCCGCAGCGGGCTGACGCAGGCTAAAGAGCAGGTTGCACCGGATGCGCCGTGCATGGGAGCGCTGGTGTACGTGTATGATCACGCGGCGCGAGATCTTTCCAAGCGGCTGACTCGCCACTCCCATGATCATCACGACTTGACGCTCTCGACGCTGCACGTGCACATCAATCACGATAGTTGTCTGGAGGTGGCGCTATTGAAGGGGCAGGGGAGCGCACTGAAGCAGTTCTCCGATGAGGTGACGTCATCGCGCAGCGTGCGCTACGGCCAGCTCGTACTGATTCCTGACGAATAGGGCGCTAATGCCCACTTGAAAACCTGATATCCATAAAAAAGGGCGGCCCAGTGGCCGCCCCTTGATCGCGTCGAGTCGCTCAGTGCTCGACACCACCTTCGCCGTGCACGTGGCCGTGCTCGACTTCTTCCTGGCTAGCTTCGCGAACGGTCGCAATCTCAACGTCGAAGTTGAGGTGCTGGCCTGCTAGCGGATGGTTGCCATCGACGACGACGGTATCGCCTTCGACTTTCTTGACGGTCACCATCAGCGGGCCACCCTGGGTCTGGGCTTGGAACTGCATGCCGGGCTCGACGCTCTCGACGCCTTGGAACGCATCGCGCGGCACTTCTTGCATCAGCTGTTCTTGAACTTCACCGTAGCCCTCTTCCGGAGCGACTTGGACGTTCAGTTTGTCGCCAGCAGCGCGGCCTTCGAGCTCTTTTTCCAGGCCTGGGATGATGTTGCCAGCGCCGTGGAGATAGGTGAGCGGCTCGCGGCCTTCGGAACTGTCTAGCACCTCACCTGCATCGTTGGTCAGGGTATAGTGGAACGCGACAACCGAGTTTTGCGCAATTTGCATTGAATAACCTTTCGGTGAGTGCATGTCCCAACATGGTAACGCGTGTGGAGCGGCTTGTCAGGGGGGCGGCGGGGTTTTTCCACCCACACGCCTTTAGCGCTATTGCGCCTAGGGGTGTGCAGGGATACCCTACATCCACCCATTTTTAACCTGCCATACACTCGCTGGAGTCCGTTATGACCATCTTCTTTATTTGGGTTGTCGCCTTCGCGCTGATTGCATTTTTTGCTAATAAACGTTGGGAAAGCGGCGTTAGCCAAGGGTTGGACAAAGTGCTGCCCGAGGTGCTGAAAAGCCATGGTGACAACCGCTACCTGTGGGTAGCGGCGTTGGCCGTACTGGGCGCAACGACACTGATTCGCCCGGTAGACGTGCTGCTGGTGGCGATCTTGCTAGCCGTGATTGGCTTGATCATCGTGAAGCTCGCCAATTGGGCAAGCAGCATGGCCCACTAAGTCGAGCCATCGAGTCCACTCCTGGGTTCGAATCGTCAAATAGCTGAATAAACAACAGCCCGGCCAAATCGGCCGGGCTGTTGTTTTGACGAGCCGCGACGCGTATAGCGTCGGGCGAATAGTGGGCACCTCTGGTGCTAGTAAGGCGCAACGCTCAGGTTGGCACCGCTGCCAATCAAACGAACCCGTTGGCCTGCTTGGTACTGACGATCGGCGCTTTGCACGACGACCACATCCGTCCCATCATCACGACGAATTTCCATTTCCAGTGCGTTGATCCGGTTGGCGCGATCTTCTGCGGCCGTACCGGCAACGGCACCGCCCAAGGCACCGGCAACGGTGGCAAGCTGACGGCCAGAACCGCCGCCAATTTGGCTACCCAGCAGGCCACCAATCACGGCGCCGCCGCCACCACCCAGCAAATTGCCGGTGCGGCTATCGGCCTGAATTTGCACGGGGCGAACGGCCACGATGGTGCCATAGCTAACGCTCTGCCCCGTTTGCGCTTGGTTACCACGGTAAACATCGCCGGAGTAGGGCGCGGTATTGGCGCAGCCAGCCAGTGTCAAAATGCTCAATGCGGCAACGGGTAATAAACGTTTCATTAAAACCTCCAGTGGGTATCTATCCGCGTCAATGGCGTTTCATCAATTGCCAAACATCGCGTCTATTTCGTTTTAGAACAGCGTTCGTTAAAAGATAACGGAAGTGTGGCGCTTTGACCAGCCATCCCAAAAAAAGGTCACAATGATAGTGTAGACAGGCATTAAGAAAGCAGTGTGCAAAAAAACAGGAGGCCGGCGCCTCCTGTGGGTCATGCGAAGAGCGGATTAACCAAACTGGTTCATGGTGTTGTCTTTACCGCCCGCCTTGAGCGCGGCGTCGCCATGAAAGAACTCTTTGTGGTCGTCGCCGATATTGGAGCCTGCCATGTCCTGGTGTTTGACCGTGGCGATACCTTGGCGAATCTCCTGGCGTTGAACGCCTGCGACGTAGGCCAGCATGCCTTCGTCACCGAAGTAACCCTTGGCGAGGTTGTCGGTAGACAGCGCTGCCGTATGGTAGGTGGGTAGCGTGATCAGGTGGTGGAAGATACCGGCTTCGCGAGCACCGTCGCGCTGGAAGTTGCGCGTCCACTCGTCGGCGAGTTGACCCAGTTCGGTGTCGTCGTACTCGACGCTCATCAGCTTGTCGCGCTGGTAAGCCGACACGTCCTTGCCCTCTTTCTCCCAGGCATCGAAGACCTGCTGACGGAAGTTGAGCGTCCAGTTGAAGGAGGGCGAGTTGTTGTAGACTAGCTTCGCATCCGGCACCACCTCGCGGATACGGTTCACCATGCTGGCAATTTGGCCAACGTGGGGCTTTTCGGTCTCGATCCACAACAGGTCGGCACCGTTTTGCAGGCTGGTGATGCAGTCCAGCACCACGCGATCTTCCCCCGTGCCCGGCTTGAACTGGTAGAGACCCGAGGCTAAACGCTTGGGCTTGACCAGCTTGCCGTTTTGCTTGATGACGACGTCACCGTTGTTGATGTCTGCCGCGTTCTCGATGACGTCTCCGTCCAAGAAGCTGTTGTACTGGTCGCCCAGGTCGCCCGGCTCATGGGTGACGGCAATCTTTTGGGTGAGCCCCGCGCCAAGGGAGTCGGTGCGCGCCACGATGACGCCATCTTCGACGCCCAGCTCCAAGAAGGCGTAGCGCACGGCGTTGATCTTCGCTAGGAAGTCTTCGTGGGGAACGGTGACCTTGCCATCCTGGTGGCCGCACTGCTTCTCGTCGGAGACCTGGTTTTCGAGCTGGATACAGCAAGCGCCCGCTTGAATGAATTTTTTGGCCAGTAGGTAGGTGGCTTCGGCGTTACCGAAACCGGCGTCGATATCGGCAATGATCGGCACGATATGCGTTTCGTAGTTGTCGATCTTGCTGATCAGCTCTTTCTCTTTAGCGCTATCGCCTGCCGCCTTGGCGTCGTCCAGGGCGCGGAACAGGTGGTTGAGTTCCCAGGCATCCGCTTGCTTGAGGAAGGTGTAGAGTTCCTCGATCAGGTTGGCGACCGAGGTTTTCTCGTGCATGGATTGGTCGGGTAGCGGGCCGAACTCGGAGCGCAGCGCGGCCACCATCCATCCAGAGAGGTAGAGGTAGCGGCGTTTGGTGGTGCCGAAGTGTTTCTTGATCGAGATGAGCTTTTGCTGACCGATGAAACCGTGCCAGCAGCCCAACGACTGAGTGTACTGGGAGGTGTCGGCATCGTAGGCGGCCATGTCGTCGCGCATGATCTTGGCCGTGTAGCGAGCGATGTCCAAACCGGTATGGAAACGGTTTTGAGCGCGCATACGGGCAGCATATTCAGGTTTGATGGCTGACCACTTGCCGCCTTGGGCTTCGCGAAGGTGGGCCATGGCTTTGATATCGTCGAGCAGTCCTGTCATGAGCTGTTTCCTCCAGAGTTATCGTCGTTCGCACGTTAGCTTGTTCTTATGCTGCACCTGCGAGATAGATTCCAGCATTATTCAAATTCGCGGCGCTGTCTCTACACCCATCGTCTCTTAATAAAACGTCGCGGTGTGGCGCTTTGCGTTTCACAGCGTCGGTGTCTCCGAAGAGGAGAGTCCTTAACGCTGCAGTGCAATAACTATCGACTAGGCAAGGAGATCCAACAATTGTCACTTGGGGGCACGCGGCGTTGTAGTCCGACGACAGCGACTACGCCAAACGCCCTGTTTGTGTAGTCGTTTTTCGTCATGGCTTTGACTAGGAACACAAAAAAAGCGCCACACGGGGTGGCGCTTGGCGACATTGGCGCTGAATCACTACAAAAACAGCGTCATCTCACGATGGGGAATGCCTGCATCCATAAACACGTCGCCGTGGGCAACGAACCCTAGCTGCTCGTAAAAAGCGAGAGCATGTAGCTGGGCGCTGAGCACCGCCCGGGCGTGCCCGGCATCGCGTGCCGCTTGGATGGCGGCCTCCATGAGTTGATAGCCAATGCCCAGCCCCCGGGCATGTTCGAGCACTGCCACTCGGCCAATGTGGCCATCGGGAAGAAGGCGGGCCGTGCCGACCGGCTCGCCTTTGAGCATGGCCAGAAAATGCAGGCACTGCGAATCGAGGCCATCCCACTCTTCCTCTTGAGGTACCTGCTGTTCATCGATGAAGACGACTCGGCGGATCCGCGAAGCGTGCTCTTCCAGTATTTCCCAGTGGCCGCTTGTCACGGTGGCGTTTTGTTCCAAGCGTTACTCCTCGTCGTCGCCCATGAAGCCCAGGCTGCCGCTATTGATCAGTCGAGTCACCAGAGCGGCGGCGCCCTCGAGTTCCAGCACGTCTGCGTACATCGGTGTAGCGTCGGCAAGGCGTTTGGCGAGGGGTTCTGAGCAGGCGTGCCCGTCGCCATCGACGAACAGCGTGGTGCCAGAGGCATCGCTGCGCCAAGCGAAGCGAGACCCCGGCATATGGAACAAAGGTTCGCCGTCTTGTAGTTGAGCAACAAGGTCGGCTTCGCTCATCGACTCTTCGAGAGGCACGACTTGATCGATATATTTGGGCTGGGTCATCACGCGGCCAAACCACTGGGCCACTTGCTCAGGGTTATCCAGCGCGCTCAGCATGAACTGACGCATGCGTTCGACGGCGGCATCGTCCAGCTCGCCTACCTCCTCGGCAGGGGCCATGCCCGCATCGCTATAACGCTGGGAGTCCGACATTTGTTCGCCGACATAATCGGCATACGAGGTGATGGCTTCGTCGGCCGAGGGCGCGCGAAAACCCACCGAAATGGTCATACAGTCATCGCTTTGGCTGACGCCGTGGTGTGCCCAGCCTGGCGGCAAATACAACATGTCGCCGGGTGCCAGGGTCCAGTCGGAGTCTGCTTCGATCTCGAACGACTCGAGGATGCGCAGATCGATCCCTTGGATGATCGGCGCATTGTCGAGCTGCTTGCCACCCAACTGCCAGCGGCGGTGGCCGCTAGCCTGCAGGAGGAAGACGTCGTACTGGTCGATGTGTGGCCCAACGCTGCCACCGGGAGGGGCGTAGCTGACCATGATGTCGTCCAGCCGCCAGCGAGGTAGGAAGTCGAACTCGTCCATCAGCGCCGCAATGGAGGGCACGTAGTGGTCGACCGCTTGTACCAGCAGGCTCCAGTGACCTTCGGGCAGCCGCTCGAAAGTGGCGTCGTCGAACGGCCCGTGCGAGACCTGCCAGGGGCCGTCGGGGCCATTCTCTTCGACCAGCCGCGCTTCGACGCCCGGTTCGCAGGCAAGGCCTGCCAGTTCGTCGGGATCGATGGGGCTGACGAAATCGGGGATAGCGCCACGAATCAGCAGTGGCTTCTGCTGCCAGTAATTGGCCAAGAAGTCTGCGGGCGTTAAATCGCCCAACAGGGTGAGTGGCTTATCGTGATGACTCATGGCGTTATCCTAGTTCAAGTGAGCACTACGTCAGTGCCGCAGAGCGTCGTTTAGAGTGCAGCAAGCCGCTGATTGAGGGCTTCGGCCTGGGCCTTCGCATTACCAATATAGCTGGCAGGCGAGAGATCCTTCAGCTCCTTTTTGACCGTCTCAGGTAGCTCGAGTGTGTCAATGAAGGCAGCAAAGCCTGCCTGATCGATCCGCTTGCCGCGGGTCAGTTCTTTGAGCTTCTCGTAGGGTTTTTCAATGCCGTAGCGACGCATCACGGTCTGGATAGGTTCGGCCAGCACTTCCCAGCTGTTGTCCAGGTCTTCTGCAAGACGCTCAGGGTTGGCTTCCAGTTTGCTGATGCCTTTCAGGCTGGCGTGGTAGCCAATCAGGCCGTAGGCCAGACCAACGCCAAGGTTGCGCAGCACGGTGGAGTCGGTCAGGTCGCGCTGCCAGCGCGAAATCGGCAGCTTCTGTGCCAGGTGGCTCATCACTGCATTGGCCAACCCCAAGTTACCCTCTGAGTTTTCGAAGTCGATCGGATTGACCTTGTGCGGCATAGTCGACGAGCCAATTTCGCCTTCTACGGTACGCTGCTTGAAATAGCCCAGCGAGATATAGCCCCAGACATCGCGATCGAAATCGATCAAAATCGTGTGAAAGCGGCAGATCGCATCGAACAGCTCGGCAATGTAGTCGTGGGGTTCGATCTGTGTGGTGTAGGGGTTGAAGCTCAACCCTAAACCTTCGACGAAGGTGCGCGCGTTGGCTTCCCAGTCGATGTCCGGGTAGGTGGTCAGGTGGGCGTTGTAGTTGCCCACCGCGCCGTTGATTTTGCCCAGAATCTCGACACTTTCGATCTGCTTGAGCTGTCGCTTGAGGCGATACGCCACGTTGGCCATCTCTTTGCCCAGCGTGGTGGGGCTAGCGGTTTGGCCGTGGGTGCGCGACAACATCGGCTGACCGGCATGGGCAATCGCCAGCTTGGCAACTTCATCGGCGACTTGATGCATGGTCGGCAGCAAGGCTTTAAGGCCGTCTGCCAGCATCACGCCATAGGAAAGGTTGTTGATGTCCTCAGAGGTGCAGGCGAAGTGGATGAACTCGGTGACCGCGTTCAACTCTGCTTGTCCTGCGATCTTTTCTTTCAAGAAGTACTCGACCGCTTTGACGTCATGGTTGGTGGTGCGCTCGATCTCTTTGATGCGCTCGGCGTCGTCCACGGAAAAGTCGCGAATCAACTGCTCTAGAAAAGCGGTGGCTTCTGCGGAGAGCGGGGGCACTTCCACGATTTGGCCGTGGTCAGCCAAGCGTTGCAGCCAGCGCACTTCCACAATGACCCGCGCGCGTATCAGGCCGAATTCGCTGAAGTGTTCACGTAGCGCGGCGGCTTTGGCGCCGTAGCGGCCGTCGACGGGGGAGAGGGCGGTCAGAGCAGAGAGTTGCATGGCTTGGTTTCCAGAGTAGTCAAAGTCAGGGATCGAAAGTGAGGTGGCGCAGAGGCTAGCCGAGGTCATCCAGTGCTCGGCGCATTGCCTTGCGCTGGAAAACCAGTTTCCAGCGGCGCCCACCCTGCTGATGCCATAGCAGGGCGAAGCGGATGCCGGCCATCAGGCAAGCGCGCACCCGCTCCGGCATCATACGGGTTTGCAGTAACGAGGGGTCGCCCTGCACCACGATGCGTGTTTTAAACGTCGAGATAGTCTCTTGGTAAGCTTCACCGAGGCTGGCGATGACGTTTTCGTGGGTCGTGCCAAAGTGCTCCGCTTGTCCTTGGATATGAGCGAGTTTCTGGCCTAGCAGGTCCATCATCTGGCGGTCGGTGCGCAGCTTGTTCATCAACAAAAGCAGCGAGAAACCGTAGCGAAGCACGACCGGGTTAGCTTGCTTGCGCCCCACCAGTGCTTCCAGCGTTTCTAGACCGCGGCGCAGATTATTGGGATGGCCGCCGTAAATCGCCTCGAAGCTTTCGGGATTCGTGTCGACCGTCGCGTTGATCAGCGTTTCCCAGGCGCGGGTATCGACCTGCCCGGTACGTGCCAGCTCGTCGACCAGACTGGCGGCTTGGAATACGCCCGCCAGCGCAAGGGCCTGGCGGGCAGCGGGGGAGTCGGGCGCGCGGTGTATCGGGGTGGCGCTCATGCGGCGGCCTCCGCCATTTTCCAGGTGGCGCGGATGACGCCGCCGCCCAGACAGATATCGTTATCGTAAAGCACTAGCGACTGGCCGGGCGTGACCGCCCACTGTGGATCGTCGAACACGACCTCGACACTGCCGTCCGGCTGGGCAATGATCTCGCAGGGACAGTCACTTTGGCGGTAGCGCGTCTTGGCGGTAAAGCGGCCCCGCTGCACGGGAGGATGACCCGCGACCCAATCCATGGGCTCGGTGGCCAGCGCATCGGTGTACAGCAGCGGATGATACTTGCCCTGAACCACGATCAGTACGTTGCGATCGAGATCCTTAGCCGCCACGTACCAGGGCTCTTCGGAGTAGTTGGCCAAGCCGCCGATTCCCAGTCCCTGACGCTGGCCTAAGGTGTAATACATCAAGCCCATGTGCTGGCCGATCTCATCGCCTTCGGGGGTCTCGATGGTCCCGGGCTGGGCGGGCAGGTACTGTTGCAGAAAGTCGCGGAAACGACGTTCACCGATGAAGCAAATGCCGGTAGAGTCTTTCTTCTTGGCGGTGATCAGATCGTGCTGCTCCGCCAGCGCGCGCACCTCGGGTTTCTCCAGCTCGCCCACCGGGAACAGGGTGCGGGCGATGGCCGCTTCCGGCACGGCGTGCAGGAAGTAGCTTTGGTCTTTATTGCCATCCAGGCCTTTCAGCAGGCGCGGGTGGCCGTCGCGAATGCCTTGCCGCACATAGTGGCCGGTAGCGATTTTATCGGCACCTAGCATCTCGGCATACTCTAGAAAGACTTTGAACTTGATCTCGCGGTTGCAGAGGATGTCAGGGTTCGGCGTACGGCCCGCTTTGTACTCCGCTAAGAAGTGCTCGAAAACGTTGTCCCAGTATTCGGCGGCGAAGTTGGCAGTATGCAGTTTGATGCCCAGTTTAGCGCACACGGCTTCTGCATCCGCTAGGTCTTCTTTGGCCGTGCAGTATTCGGTGCCGTCGTCCTCGTCCCAGTTCTTCATAAACAAGCCTTCGACATCGTAACCCTGCTGGAGCAGAAGGAGTGCCGAAACGGAGGAGTCGACGCCGCCAGACATGCCGACGATCACCTTGCCGGTGGCCGCAGTGCGGATGTCCGCCGTGTCCTGGGTGGCTGAGCCATGGGTGGATGTCATGAGCATCCTCGATTGAAGTGGTGTGCAATTGGGCGGCGATTATACACGATGGGGGCTCGATGCTTCGAGTGCTTCACTCCTTGATCACACCAAGCGGGTAAAGGCGGCCGCCCAGCGCATCGTCGATGCGTTGAAGAACCAGCGGGCTGCGCAACCGTCGGTCGCCGTCCAACATGGCAATCTCCTCTCGGGTCAGCCAGTGAGTCGCGACGATGGCCGGGTCGATAGCAGAGCTAACGTACTGGCTGGGCGTGGCAACGAAACCGTGACTATGGAAGGTCGTACCGGCAGGCGTATGAAATACGTACAGCCCCAGATAGCCGGTCAAAGCGATCTGCCAAGCGGTCTCTTCCATGACTTCACGGTGAACGGCTGCCATCGGCCCTTCCCCGTGCTCGACGTGTCCGGCAGGCTGATTGAACAGCGTGTGTGGGCCACCTTTATTCTCTTCCACCATTAGAAAACGCCCCTGCTGCTCGATCACACAGGCAACGGTGCTGTGAATGATGGGGCGGGCAACGTCCGTTTGGACAACGCCGCTCATTTGCGTCTTCCTCTTGGTTTTGCACTGCTTTTCGAGCCGCGTTTGGCGCCCCTTTCAGCGTCCTTGTAGGTGTTGAGTGGTTTGTGTTGTCCGCTGCGCGGCTTGGTCGCTTGGGTCGTCCGTGGCGCGTGTAGCGTCTCTTTGCGCCACTGGCCGGGTGCGAGATCGCCCAGTTGCCAGGGGCCAATCGCGGCACGTATCAGGCGCAGAGTGGGAAAGCCAACGTGGGCGGTCATGCGGCGCACTTGGCGATTGCGCCCCTCGCTAATGGTGAGTTCCAACCAGCTGGTCACGGGATGGCGTTTGGGATCGATGGCCGGGGCGCGCTCAGCCACGTCAGGGGGCGACATACGCCGAGCTTTGGCGGGCAAAGTGGGCCCATCTTTCAAGGTAACGCCGGATACGAGTGCGCGAATGGCCTCGTCGGTAATGTGACCTTCGAGCTGCACCCAGTAGGTTTTTGGCTGTTTGTGACGGGGGTGGGCGATACGGTGGATCAGGTTGCCATCATCACTCAGCAAGAGCAGTCCTTCCGAGTCGTAATCGAGGCGTCCGGCCGCATAAACACCCGGCGCATCGAGCACGTCGGCCAGCGTAGAGCGGCCTTGGCTGTCGGTGAACTGGGAGAGCATGCGGTAGGGTTTGTGCAGTAGATATAGGGTGCTCATCGTCTCTCGAACTGTCTTGCAGACTGTAGGCAGAGGATTTGTCGACAATCGCTCATGCGGTTAAAGTGCAGCGCTGGTATAATCTGGCCCGGCTGTTGGAGTTTGAAAGGGCCGAAAGCAGAACGGTGCTTGCCGCGCCGTCGCCGTTACCGCAGTAACCACCGAGTGACCAGTAGTACCACCGACTGACTAAAGGGGCAGCGCATACAGGATGCTCCACACGCTTCGCGGCATGGCCAATCGTTGTAATGGGCCGCGTAGCTCAGGATTTTATAATCACAGCGACCAAAAAAGAGGTTAACGCAAAAATGTCTAAAACGCCGAAGATCATTTATACGCTCACCGATGAAGCTCCTGCGCTCGCTACCTACTCTCTGTTACCCATCATTGATGCTTTTACCGACTCTGCCGGTGTCGAAGTAGAGACCCGCGACATTTCGCTGGCTGCCCGTGTGCTGGCACAGTTTCCCGACATTCTGAACGACGAGCAGCGCGTCAGCGACGACTTGGCTGAGCTGGGTCAGCTGGCGAAGACGCCGGAAGCCAATATCATCAAGCTGCCTAACATCAGCGCCTCTGGCCCCCAGCTCAAAGCGACCATCAAAGAGTTACAGAGTCAGGGTTATCCGCTGCCGGCGTATCCGGAAGAGCCTAAGAACGATGAAGAGGCCTCCATCAAAGCGCGCTATGACAAAGCCAAAGGCAGTGCGGTAAACCCGGTGCTGCGTGAGGGTAATTCTGACCGTCGTGCGCCGAAATCGGTCAAGAACTACGCGCGTAAATACCCGCACCGTATGGGCGAGTGGAGCGCTGACTCCAAGTCTCATGTCGCGCACATGAGCGAAGGCGATTTCTACGGCAGCGAGCAGTCAGCGGTCATGGAAAAAGCGGGCACGCTGAAGATCGCGCTGCAGCAAGCCGATGGCACCCAGGTAGTGCTAAAAGAGGGGCTTGCGGTACAGGCGGGTGAAGTGATCGATGCGGCGTGCATGAGCAGCCGTCGTCTGCGTAGCTTCATCGACAGCCAGATCAACGATGCTAAAGAGAGCGGCGTGCTGTTTTCGCTGCACCTGAAAGCTACCATGATGAAGGTCTCCGACCCGATCATGTTCGGCATCGTAGTTGAAGAGTTCTACAAAGAGGTGCTGGAGAAGCACGCTGACGCACTGAAGAGCGCGGGCTTCAACGCCAACAGCGGTATCGGCGACCTGTACAGCGCCATCGAGAAGCTGCCCAGCGACCAGCAAGACGCCATCAAAGGCGATGTCGAGGCGCTGTATCAAACACGCCCGGCCATGGCGATGGTGAATTCCCACAAAGGCATCACCAACCTCCACGTGCCCAGCGACGTGATCATCGACGCCTCCATGCCGGCGATGATTCGTGATTCCGGCAAGATGTGGAATGCCAACGATGAGTTGCAGGATGCCAAAGCGGTCATCCCGGATCGTTGCTACGCCACCATCTATCAAGCCGTCATCGAAGACTGCAAGCAGAACGGTGCGTTCGATCCGACCACGATGGGTAGCGTTCCTAACGTGGGCCTCATGGCGCAGAAAGCCGAAGAGTACGGCTCCCATGATAAAACCTTCCAAATGCCCGCCGACGGTACCGTCGTGGTGACCGACGACTCGGGCGAAACGCTATTCAGCCACACGGTAGAAGCGGGCGACATTTGGCGGATGTGCCAAACCAAAGATGCGCCGATTCAAGACTGGGTGAAGCTGGCGGTCACTCGTGCCCGCGACAGCGGTGCTCCAGCGCTGTTCTGGCTCGACGCCAACCGTGCCCATGACGCCCAACTGATCAAGAAGGTCGAAACGTACCTGAAAGACCACGACACGTCCGGCCTGGATATCCGTATACTAGCGCCCGTCGACGCGATGAAACTCTCCCTGGAACGCATTCGCAAGGGTGAAGACACCATCTCCGTCACCGGTAACGTGCTGCGCGACTATCTCACCGACCTGTTCCCGATCATGGAGCTCGGCACTAGCGCCAAGATGCTTTCCATCGTGCCGCTGATGAACGGCGGTGGTCTGTTCGAAACCGGCGCTGGCGGCTCGGCACCGAAGCACGTTCAGCAGTTCCTGGAAGAGAACCATCTGCGCTGGGATTCGCTGGGTGAGTTCCTGGCGCTGGCAGCGTCGCTCGAACACCTAGGCAGCACCTTCGGTAATGCCCGCGCGACGCTGTTGGCAAAAGCGCTGGATGAAGCCAATGGCAAATTCCTCGACAGCAACAAGTCGCCATCGCGTAAAGTCGGCGAGCTGGATAACCGTGGCAGCCACTTTTACCTGGCCCTCTACTGGGCAGAAGCATTGGCAGCTCAGGATCAGGATGGCGATATGAAAACGCTGTTCGCCCGTTTGGCCGAAGCGCTCAAAGCCAACGAAGCCGCGATCGTTGACGAACTCAATAGCGTTCAAGGTCAGCCGGTCGATATTCAAGGCTACTTCCACCCGAACGGTGAACTGGCCAGCCAAGCCATGCGTCCAAGCAAGACGCTAAACGACGCCCTGGCAATGGTTGCCAAAGGCTAAATCGCCTGGTGACAGTCGCACCCTGTGTGCGGCTCGCCCCCTGCCTGCTTAGCAGGCAGGGGTTTTTTGTTTTGCCCAGTGTGATAATTTCGAGTTTTTCGTGAACCCTTGTTGATGGCGTGCGTCTTATACAGCAGATTATAGTGTGTACAACCGAGGCTGCTCTCAGCATCCTCCCTAGAACTGCTTGTCAGACACCGTCCGTCAGCCTAGAGATGATCCTTGCAGCTTATGCGTATTACAGAAAGCCCAATCGTGGTAGCGACGCTACAGGCAGGCATGACGCGTCCAGGCATGCCCGAGCACGATGATGACTTAGCGGTGCAGTCGGCCGAGCCCGCGCTGGCACAGCCGCCTTTATATAAAGTGGTGTTGCACAACGACGACTATACCCCCATGGAGTTTGTCGTCGAAGTGCTGCAGGGTTTTTTCAATATGGATAGCGAAAAAGCCGTACAGGTCATGCTGGCCGTACACACTCAGGGAAAAGCCACGTGCGGCATTTTTACCCGGGATATTGCTGAAACAAAGAGCTATCAAGTGAATGAGTACGCCCGTGAGTGCGAGCACCCATTAATGAGCGATATCGAAGCGGCCGATTGACCCCGTTGACGTAACCTGCGTTGAAAAAAGTAGCGCAGGGGCTTGCAACCATGCCATTTGTACCCGATGTTGAAAGTGCCGGTCGATTAAACTGATCCGACGCAAGCCCTAGGTGGCGATATGCCCTAGGTAGTAGCGAAAAGGGGACTGCCATGCTGAGCAAAGAACTTGAACTGACCCTGAACACGGCCTTCACCGTGGCTCGCTCGAAGCGCCACGAGTTTATGACCGTCGAGCATCTGCTTCTGGCGCTGCTAGACAATGCTTCTGCGGTGGATGTGCTGAAGGCGTGCGGGGCAAACCTCGACAAGCTGCGGTCCGATCTGCAGGATTTCATCAATTCGACCACACCGCTGATCCCCGAGGGGCAGGGTGACCGTGAAACACAGCCAACGCTGGGCTTCCAACGCGTGCTTCAGCGTGCGGTATTCCATGTTCAATCGTCTGGCAAGAGTGAAGTAACAGGCGCTAACGTGCTAGTAGCGATCTTCTCTGAGCAAGAGAGTCAGGCAGTCTATTTCTTGAAGCAACAGAGCGTGGCACGGGTCGATGCAGTAAATTACATTGCTCACGGCATCTCGAAAGTGTCTGGTCATGGCCCTTCACCCTCTCCCTCTTCTCAAGAGAACGACGATGCAGAAGAGGGCAGTGCCGAAGGTGCCGCTCACCCGCTGACGGGCTATGCCACCAACCTGAACGAGCAGGCGCGCCAGGGTAAAATCGACCCGCTAATTGGTCGTGATCACGAGCTCGAGCGTGTCGTGCAAATCCTGGCCCGTCGTCGTAAGAACAACCCCCTGCTGGTGGGTGAGGCGGGCGTGGGCAAAACCGCCATTGCTGAAGGCCTGGCCAAACGCATCGTCGAAGAAGACGTGCCCGAAGTGATCGCCGATGCGGTGGTCTACTCATTGGACATGGGCGCACTATTGGCAGGCACCAAATACCGTGGCGATTTCGAAAAGCGCCTCAAGAGCTTGCTGAGCGAGCTGCGCAAACAGCCCAATGCCATCTTGTTCATCGATGAGATTCACACGGTCATTGGCGCGGGCGCTGCCTCGGGCGGCGTAATGGACGCCTCCAATCTGTTGAAACCGCTGCTCTCTTCAGGTGAGCTGCGCTGCATTGGTTCGACCACGTTCCAGGAGTTCCGCGGAATTTTCGAGAAAGACCGCGCCTTGGCACGCCGCTTCCAAAAGGTCGACGTGCTGGCACCGTCCGTTGAGGACACCATCAAGATTCTCAAAGGGCTGCGTTCGCGCTTCGAAGAGCACCACGAACTGAAATACACCGACGGTGCGTTGGAAAGTGCGGCCCGATTGGCGGATCGCTACATCAACGATCGATTCCTGCCCGATAAAGCGATCGACGTGATCGACGAAGCGGGTGCGCATCAGCGGATGCTACCCCCTGAGGTACGCGCTACGACGATCGACGTGGAGCAGGTGGAAGCCGTGGTGGCCTCCATTGCGCGCATTCCGCCGAAGAGCGTCTCGAGTTCGGATCGTAAACAGCTCGAGAAGTTGGACCGCGACCTGAAAATGTTGGTGTTTGGTCAAGACGAAGCGATCGATTCACTGTCGGCGGCCATCAAGCTCTCCCGTGCGGGCCTGAAATCTCCCGATAAGCCCGTGGGCAGTTTCCTGTTCGCAGGCCCGACTGGGGTCGGTAAAACGGAAGTAGCCAAGCAACTGGCGCATATCATGGGCATCGAGCTGGTGCGTTTCGATATGTCGGAGTACATGGAGCGTCACACCGTGTCGCGTTTGATCGGTGCGCCTCCAGGCTATGTGGGGTATGACCAGGGTGGGCTACTGACCGAGGCCGTCACCAAACAGCCGCACTGCGTGCTGCTTCTCGACGAAATCGAAAAAGCGCATCCAGAAGTCTTCAATCTGCTATTGCAGGTCATGGATCACGGTCGTTTGACGGACAACAACGGCCGCGAGGCAGACTTCCGCCATGTGATTTTGATCATGACCTCGAACGCTGGGGCGGAGCAGGCGTCGCGTCGCTCTATCGGTTTCCAGAGCCAGGATCACTCGACAGATGCGATGGAAGTGATTCGTCGGACCTTCTCGCCGGAATTCCGTAACCGCCTGGACGGCATCATTCAATTCCATGCGCTGCCCACGACGGTAGTGCGCAACGTGGTCGACAAGTTCCTGATCGAGCTTCAAGCGCAACTAGACGAGAAGCGCGTGCAGCTGGATGTAGATGACGTCGCCCGGGATTGGCTAGCAGAGAAAGGCTACGACCCGGATATGGGGGCAAGGCCGATGGCTCGCTTGATCCAAGAGAAGCTCAAGAAACCACTAGCAGAGATGATTCTGTTTGGAGAGCTGGCCGAGCACGGTGGTATCGTACATGTTAGCCTGGAGGAGGGAGAGCTTCATCTTTCGACAGAGTCGGAAATGGCAGATGCGCCCTGAAAAGGGCGCTAAGATGACCGACAAGCAGTAATGCATACTCGCTAGCACGCACAGCGCCCTGTCTTCGACGGGGCGTTGTCGTTTCCAGGGAGCGGCGCCGTCTTTACGCGGTGCTACTAATAGCCGTGGGACGCGATCTGTGAGCAGACGTTGCTTGAGGGCACACTCAAGGCTTAGCGCGAGCGATAAACGATACGGCCTTTGGACAGGTCGTAGGGCGTTAGTTCTACCTTGACCTTGTCGCCAGTCAGAATGCGGATGTAGTTTTTACGCATTTTGCCAGAGATGTGAGCGGTCACGACATGGCCGTTTTCAAGCTCAACCCGGAACATGGTATTGGGAAGGGTGTCAACGATCACGCCTTCCATTTCAATATGATCTTCGCGTGCCATATAGGCAGATCCTCACTTTTAGATATCGTGGATAGTCGAATGAGTGTTTCCGACGGCGTTGGCACAGACCTGCACGCCTAAGAAACAGCGCTATATTGTGCCGTAAGCCTGCCGTCAAGGCAAAAAAGCTGCTCAGATTAGCGAATTAAGGGGCGCCAGTGGCGACCATCGAGCAGCTCGATAGGCGAAAACGCCTGCTTGTATCGCATTTTTCGGCACTCCTCGATCCAGTAGCCAAGGTAAAGGTGGGGAAGCCGTTTCTCTTGGCAAAGCTCGATTAGCTTTAAAATGGC
Source organism: Halomonas sp. MMH1-48 (assembly GCF_022348105.1). NCBI lineage: Bacteria > Pseudomonadati > Pseudomonadota > Gammaproteobacteria > Oceanospirillales > Halomonadaceae > Halomonas > Halomonas sp. MMH1-48. The sequence continues at coordinate 46,347 of NZ_JAKRFL010000005.1, read as the reverse complement.
AAACGTGCCCAAGGATCGTTTCTCTAACGCATCATCCACTTTGAAAAACGTATAGATGGCCGATAGTCCATGTTCGAGCTGGTCGAACGCTGCCACGGCCACCAGTTCGTCGTCGAGATACATTTCCAGCAAATGGGCGTAAGGTTCTTCCAGCGTCAAAAAGGTGCGATATTGGTCGCGGCTGGGTGGGAACATATCGCCGTCAGCGTGTCGCTGTCGAATGTAGTCAGCGTAGAGCGCGTAGTGCGAAGCATCGAAGCGCGCTGGGATGACACGCGTTTCGATATCGGCATTGCGCCGCCAGACTTTTCGCTGGGTGCGGTTGGCGCTAAAGTGATCCACCGGAATCCGCACCGATCGACAAGCGTTGCATCCCTCGCAGTGGGGGCGGTATAAGTGGCGCCCGCTGCGTCGGAAACCCAGCAGCGACAGTGAGTCGTACACCCCTGGCACGGGTGACTCCTGGGGGTCAAGAAACAGCGTAGTAGCCTCTTTGCCTGGCAAGTAGCTGCAGGCATGAGGAACGGTTAGGAAGAAGCGCAAATCCCGCACGGGGCGGCGAGGAGCGTTACTACTCACGGCTTGCCTCCTTGATCATGAACGGCGGTCACTGTGCTGTTGCGTTTGAAGCAATGGCTGCAAGCCACGGAGATTCTGGCACCTGGGGCGCTTGAGTCTCAGTGCTGGATAAGCAAAACGCCTTTTCTGGCAGCCACTTCTCAAGATAGTTGATGAACGTTCGCCGGGCGACCGTTGTTGCGCCGAGGCTGGCCAGATGCGGTGTATGCACCTGGCAGTCGATGAGCTTGCCGCCGTAAGTGTGCATGGCGCTTGCCAAGTGGGCGAGGGCAATTTTAGAGGCGTCTGGCTGGCGTGAAAACATCGACTCGCCGAAAAATACCGGCCCCATCGCCAAGCCATAGAGTCCGCCTACCAGCTGGCCCCCATGGTGGACCTCGACACTGTGGGCAATGCCCAATGCATGCAGCCTCTGGTAAGCGTCGCGCATGGAAGGATTGATCCAGGTGCCCAGCTCGTCTTTACGTGGCGCAGCGCACGCTTCGATTACCTGGGCAAAGTGTTGATTCAGCGTCACGCTAAAGCCACCATGTCGCAGCCGTTTAGCAAGGCTGCGGCGTCGTTTAAACTGTTCAGGCAGCAGTATCATGCGTGGATCTGGGCTCCACCATAAAATGGGGTCATCGTCGCTATACCAAGGAAATATCCCTTTTCGGTAAGCGTCTACCAGCCAGGCTGGTGTAAGCTCTCCACCGGCAGCCAACAGGCCGTTAGGGTTCTCCAACGCCTGTTCGGTAGAAGGAAAAGTGGGGTGTGGCGATGAGAGCCAAGGTAGCATCGCTTGCTCCTGTTGCTAGTGGCGTCCGTCGAAGCGCTGTGACGGCGGAAGGATGCTCGGTATGATGCAAACTCGCAAGTGGATTAAAGACACCGTGTGGTGTAAAGGGAGAATCGCTTGAAAGTAAATAAGGCGGTAGACAAGCGAACGCAGCGGCAGTCGCGTCAGTCACCATCGAGTTCTCAATCATCGGCGCGGGTCAATGCCGCGAAGGATAAGGCGCGCCGCGTTGGTCTGCGCTTGCAAGGCTCTGCCCGTGAAGGGGTGGTGGTCGTCATGCTGGCGCTCTGCGTCTTCTTGCTGTTGGCCCTGTTTAGTTACCATCCTGCCGACCCAGGCTGGTCGTACCAAGGCCCCGAAACCGAGGTTCGCAACTGGATGGGGCCCGTGGGTGCTTGGCTGGCCGATGTGCTCTATTCACTGCTGGGTGCAAGTGCCCTATGGTGGCCGGGTATGTTTGGTTACGCCGCCTGGTGGCTGATGCGCTCTCGCCAGGTACGCTTCGAGCTAGACCCAGTGGCCATCGCCGTACGTGCGGGCGGGCTAGTGCTGCTGATGTTCGGCACGACCATGTTGGGGGCACTGCACTTTTACCATCCCGATAGCATTTTGCCCTATGCCTCTGGCGGTATATTGGGAGAGGGGCTGGTGGGCACCTTAAAACCGCTCGTCAGTAGTGGCGGAGTAGGGTTGATCGCTGCAGCGCTCATTCTCATTGGTTTCCCGCTGTTTAGCGGTATGTCTTGGCTGCAAGTGGCCGATGAAGTCGGTCGTAAACTTTGTCGTATCGGCGGTTGGTTTGGCGAGCGCCGTGCCAAGCGGCGTGAAAAGCGTGCCGAACGGGCCGCGGTGCGCGCAGCGGCCAAGGCAGCGTCCAAGAAAGTGAAGCAGCGCTCCTGGGCTGAGCCGAGTGACACGAGTACCGATCCCGTCGATGACGAAGTGGCGACGACCACGCCTCGGGCCAGTGAAGCAATTGAGCCTCCCGTGCGTCCTACCGTCAGTGAGCGCTCACCTGTCGGTCGTCGCGAGCGCCGTGAGCCGAGCTTCTCGGCACCCGCAGAGGATGAGGCGTCGTCGGTCACCGATACGTCGATTCCCTGGGAAGCGGCCGCTGTGCTGAGCGAGCGTCATGCACCGGCCCCTCCCGCGGCTGCCGCATCTCAAGACCCCGAGTTGGAGACATCGCCTTCTCCGAAGATGACGCCAGAGAAAGACGCGCCTGAAGAGCCGATCATGCCGCTCTCCGCTCACGCTCCGGAGGACGTCCAAGAGCCTGCTCCGGAGCCAGAACCTGAGCCGACACCCTCTATTACCGATACAGAGGTACCGCTCGAAGCGCTTGAGACATCCTCGCCAAACGCGCATGCGTTTGCGACCAAGCCCGTGGATGAGCCAGAGCCTGCCGTGCGTCAGGAAGAGAGTGAGTACTCACCTTTGAGCGCTGGCGAAGAGCAAACGAGCGAGGACGTTGCCCCGACCGTGCCGCTACGCGCGTTACGCAATGAGCCAGAAGAGACCTCGGAATCCATTGCGCCCGTTGAGCTGGCTCGCCGTTCAGAGCCAGCACCAGAACCAGAGGCAGCACCCGCCCCCGCTCCTACGACGCTGCGCAGTGACGAAAGCGATCCCGCTTATCGGCCTACGCCCATATCTGCGGAGTCGCGTCGTGAGCGCGTACCCGAGGTGGTGCCCGAGCCGGTGTGGGATGACGATGACGACGAGCAACCGATCAAGCCCGCCATCCAGGCGCCGGCCAGCGCGCGCCATGAACCTACGTTCTCGACCGAGTCGGCCGAAGAAGAGTCAGACAATGGGCCAACGCTCTGGACCGTCGAGCATCTACAGAGCCAGCGTCCGACGTTTGAAACGCTTCCAGAGCCCGAGGGCGAGGTGCCCAGCCTGCAGCTGCTCACACCGCCGGAGCCGCATCAGCCGAACTACACGGATGAGCAGCTAGCCGATATGGCGGAACTCCTGGAAGTCAGGTTACGTGAATACGGTGTAAAAGCTGAAGTGGTCGATACGTGGCCGGGGCCGGTCATTACACGTTTCGAGATTAAGCCTGCTGCCGGGGTGAAGGTTTCCAAAATCAGTAACCTGGCGAAAGACCTTGCTCGTTCGCTGATGGTCAAGAGCGTGCGTGTGGTCGAGGTCATCCCTGGCCGCCCCACGGTGGGTATCGAAATTCCCAACCCGCATCGCGCAATGATTCGTTTGCGTGAAGTGATCGATTCGGACCGCTACCAGCAGGAGAATTCACCGCTGACGATGGCACTTGGCCAAGATATTGGCGGTGGTCCGGTAGTGGCGAATTTGGGCAAAATGCCCCACCTGTTGGTGGCCGGTACGACCGGTTCGGGTAAGTCGGTGGGGGTCAACGCCATGCTGATCTCCATGCTGCTCAAGGCTACACCCGACGAACTCAAGCTGATCATGGTCGATCCCAAGATGCTGGAGCTGTCGGTGTATGACGGCATACCGCATTTGCTGGCGCCTGTCGTCACCGATATGAAGGAAGCGGCCAATAGCTTGCGTTGGTGTGTGGCTGAAATGGAGCGCCGTTACAAGCTGATGGCCGCCATGGGCGTGCGTAACATCGCCGGGTTTAACGCGCGCCTCGATGAAGCCGAACGTGCCGGTGCCCAGGTGGCAGACCCGCTATGGGAGCCCCAGCCCTGGGAAATGCATCAAACGCCTCCAGTGCTGGAAAAGCTGCCCTATATCGTAGTGGTCATCGATGAGTTTGCCGATATGTTCATGATCGTCGGCAAAAAGGTCGAAGAGCTGATCGCGCGGCTGGCGCAGAAAGCGCGGGCTGCCGGTATCCATCTGATTCTGGCTACTCAGCGCCCGTCGGTGGATGTGGTGACCGGCCTGATCAAGGCGAACATTCCGTCACGGATGGCGTTCCAGGTCTCCTCGCGGATCGATTCGCGCACCATTCTCGACCAGGGCGGTGCCGAAAGCCTGTTGGGTCATGGCGATATGCTCTACTTGCCCGCGGGCTCCGGTCCGCCGAATCGTGTCCATGGTGCCTTCGTGGACGACGATGAAGTCCACCGGGTGGTCGATGACTGGAAGCGTCGAGGCGAGCCGGAGTACATCGAAGAGATTCTTTCCGGCGGCGTATCTGCCGATGCGCTAACCGGGCTCGAAGCGGAAGGCGTCGATGGTGACGATGCCGAACAGGACGCGCTCTATGACGAAGCGGTGCAGTTCGTTACTGAAACGCGAAAAGCGTCGATTTCTGCCGTACAGCGGCGCTTCAAGATCGGTTATAACCGTGCCGCACGTCTGGTCGAAGCCATGGAAGGGGCCGGGGTGGTCTCCTCCATGGGTACCAACGGTGCCCGCGAGGTGCTGGCGCCGCCGCCGGTGGGCCATTAACACGTCAACCATGCAATAAGCGTGAAAGTCGCGCCGCCGGTGAAACCCTGCGGCGTGTTTCGCGTCTGAGGGGCATACGGAGCTTTTTACGCTCTTTGCCTCGTCCGCTATTCGGCAATGAATGCCTAGGGAGAAAGAACATGCGCGAACCCTCTAACCGCCGCTCACCGGCATTGGCACTGGCCGCCAGTGCGCTGGGATTGACTTTTGCTGCCCCTATGACTGCCTGGGCCAATGAGGCGGCAGAGCGGCTCACCGAGCGCTTGGATCCGTTGGAAAACTACCACGCCACCTTCGAGCAGCAGATTCTCGATGGCAGCGGTGATCGTTTGCAGAGCGCACGTGGGGAAATGTGGCTGTCGCGGCCCGGCATGCTGCGCTGGGAAGTCGAGGCGCCTTATTCGCAAACCGTGGTCTCCGATGGTGAGGAGGTGTATCTCTACGACCCTGACTTGGAGCAGGTCACGGTACAGGCGATGGATGACCGTGTGACCCATACGCCCGCGCTGTTGTTATCAGGCAGCGCCGATGAATTGACGGCAAGTTACGATGTGTTCTACGAGCAGCAGGATGGCGACGATGTCTTTACCTTGATGCCGACGCTGGCCGATACGCTGTTCGAGGAGCTCAGCATGGTCTTCGACGGCGATACTCTCACCGAGCTCTGGATGATGGACAGTACCGGTCAGCGCACTGCCATCACCTTTAGCGGCATCACTCGCAATGGCACTATCGACCGCGATCTGTTCGATTTCCAGATCCCCGAAGGTACGGACGTGATTCGCGAAGAGATGTAGAGGGTGAATCAGTAGATTACGATCGGGCGCTCTAGGGCGCCCGATCTGCTTCTTGGTCGCGCTCTTCCCGCCACGCCATGATTTCCCCGAACCGTTTCTCCTGGCCAAACGGGCTCGGCTCATAGAAGCGTGTTTTGGGCACGTCTTCTGGCCAGCAGTCGTGGGCGCTGCCTGCTGGATATCCGTTTGGCTCGTTGTGAGCGTAGCGATAGCCTTCACCATGGCCGAGCTGCTCCATGAGCTTGGTTGGTGCGTTACGTAGGTAAGTGGGCACTTCCACCTGAGGCTGCTGCTGAACGAACTGCTGGGCGCTCTTCCAGGCGCGGTCTATACGGTTACTTTTTGGAGCGACAGCCAAATGGATCGCGGCATGGGCAATCGCGCGCTGGCCCTCGTAATCGCCCAATCGCAAATAGGCATCCCAGGCAGCAATCACTAGCGGTAGCGCGCGAGGGTCGGCATTGCCGACGTCCTCCGAAGCGATGGCGGTCAAACGTCTTACTATATCCAGCGGGTCGCCGCCGCCTTGGATGAAGCGCGCCATGTAGAGGAGCGCGGCATCGGGACGAGAGGAGCGAATCGATTTGTGAATCGCCGAAAGCAGGTCGTAATACGCATCGCCCTGTTTATCGAACGCGCTGGTGTGATGACCCACCACGTCCGCCAGTACTGCCTGACGTAACACCTCACGACCACTCTGTTGTTCTGTGAAATCGCAGGCGGTTTCCAGTAGCCCCAAGGCTCGCCGAGCATCGCCGGCACTGGCGTGAGCCAACGCGTCCAATACACCGGTCTCTACCTCGATGGCACGCTTGCCAAGTCCCCGCTCGGTATCGGCAAGCGCTTGCTCCATGACCTCGACCAGCTCTTGCTGGGTCAATGACTTCAGGACATACACGCGTGCTCGGGAGAGCAGGGCCGAGTTGACTTCGAAAGAGGGGTTTTCGGTGGTAGCGCCGATCAGCGTCAAAAGACCAGACTCCACGTGGGGCAGCAGCGCATCCTGCTGGCTCTTGTTCAGGCGGTGGATCTCATCTAAAAAGAGAAGCGTTGGCGCGGTGCGCTGGCGAGCGCGCTCTACGACCGTTCGTATCTCTTTGACGCCAGCCATCACTGCACTCAGGTGCTCGAGCTGCGCGTTGGATGCACGTGCTAGGAGCTCAGCAAGCGTGGTCTTACCAACGCCGGGTGGTCCCCATAAAATCATCGAGCGCACCACGCCTGATTCGGCCATGCGACGTAGAGGTTTGTCAGGCCCGACGAGTGCTTGTTGACCGATATAGTCGTCCAGGGTCAACGGGCGCATAAGATAGGCCAGCGGCGCGTCGTCACCCGGGGTTGCGTCAAAAAGATCCATATAAACTTCCGTTGTAAATCGAGACGTTGAACAACCAACGCTTAACAAGTGTCTGTGGTAAAAGAGGTTACGTCAGGCTACCTTTTGGCATGACCGTAAAGAAGCGCCCATGTTATTGAATATCGCGGAGGCGCAGGACAAGGATTAACGCTAGTGTAGTAGAACCCAGCTCATGATCGCGTGCTGACTGCAGTAGAAAGCAGCCAGCATGACACTCACTAAGGAGACGGCACGATGTTAAACCAACTGCGTCTAGATCATGCCAACATGGCGCGAATGCTCCATGTGCTGCAGCTCAAGCAAAAAACCTTGGCTAGCGGAGAACGGCCTGACTTTCAGCTGATGCGCGAAGTGGTGGACTATATCCTGTCTTACATGGAGGGGTTCGCAACGCCGTTAGAGCGTATTTGTGTCGAGCGGTTGCAGGTGCAGGCCCCTGAACACTTGCCACTCATGGAGCAAATGGCCAGCGATTATCGTGAGCTCAAGCCTCGCTTGATGCGCCTTTCCCATGATATTGACATGATCCTCATGGACAACATCCTGCCAATGGATCGCTTCGCCGACGACCTCAAAGCGTACTTGGAGGCGCATCGCGGCTATCTGCGTCATGAACGTGAGGGGCTTTTCCCGTTGATTGACAAACATTTCACCCCAGATGATCTGGAGGAGCTGCGCCAAGCCCTGCCCGAAGAGGCGGAAAAAGAGCTAGAGCGACTTCAGCTTGCCTATCCAGAGTTATACGCCGAGCTGCGCGGCGCCGACGTACCTGCTCTGTAATCTCAGCATGTGACACCTTCAGTGCCGAACGGGGCGTGTTAAACTAGCGCCCCGTTTTTATGGGCGGCTGAAACGTCACGCTAACGCGTGATAACAAACGTCACCGGCGTTGATCAACGCGGTACTTCAATAGAGCGGATGGGCAGGTGAGGGGTAATGGCAGGGCCAATACTGATTTTCGATTCTGGCGTGGGCGGGCTTTCCGTCGCCCATGCGCTGCGTCAACACTACCCTTCGGCGGCTCTCTGTTACGCTTGCGATAACGCTTGGTTACCCTACGGACTGCGCGACGACGCAACGCTTGCTGCGCGTATCGTGACGGTGTGCCAAGCGGCGGTGCGCGCCTGTCAGGCCAGCGTGCTGGTCGTGGCGTGTAACACCGCGAGCACCCTTGCGCTGGAGAAGCTGCGTCAAGCGCTTTCGATACCGGTCGTGGGCACCGTGCCAGCGATCAAGTCGGCGGCCAAGCTGAGTGCCACGCGTCATATTGGTTTGTTGGCGACGGCGGCCACGGTGAATCGTCCCTACACGCAAGGATTGATCGACAGCTTTGCCAGCGACTGTGTGGTTACCCGGGTCGCTGCGGGTGATTTGGTGACCGCGGCCGAGGCCTGGCTGGGGGGAGCGCCCTTTGACGTGGAACGCATGCGTCAGGTGCTGGCACCGCTATGGCAAGCCACCCAGACCCAACCGGCGTTAGATACCGTGGTGTTAGGCTGCACCCATTTTCCGCTTTTGCAGCCACAGCTAGCATCGCTGGCACCGGTGCCTATCACTTGGGTCGATTCTGGCGATGCCATTGCGCGACGGGTCGGCCAGCTTGCCACCGCGCTCGTTAGCCACACCGTCGATGACCGCTGCTTTACGACTGCCCCTGCGATCGCATTGACCGACGGCTTTGCACGTTACGGTTTTCAGCCAGCGCAACCGCTCGAATTGCCCAACGCCCGCTAGGCTGCCAACGAGCAGCGCATCTTCCAAGACGTTCACCATGAGTAGAGAGGAGCCACCTTGGCGATCCCGACTGTAGACCCAGCACGTTACGATGAGCAGCTGGCCGATAAGCAAGCCTACGTGGCCACCACCTTCGCCGCGTTCGATACGCCTGAACTGGAGGTGTATCCCTCGCCGCCGAGTCACTATCGTCAACGCTGCGAGTTTCGTATCTGGCATGAAGCGGACGATCTGTTCTATGCCATGTTCGAGGTCGACCCAGAGAATCCTAAAAACAAACGGGTGGTACGCCTCGACCAGTTTCCTGTGGCCAGTGCCCAGATCAACGCGTTGATGCCCCAACTGCGAGAGGCGTTTTTAGCTAGCGATGAGCTGCGCCGTCGACTGTTTCAGGTGGAGTTTCTGACCACACTCTCTGGTCAAGCGCTGGTAACGCTGATCTATCACCGCCCGCTGGGTGATGCCTGGGAAGCGGAGGCCCGTGCGCTAGAGCGCGCGCTGGGTATCATGATTATTGGTCGTTCTCGCAAGCAGCGCCTGGTGCTGACCCAAGATCATGTATGGGAGAAGCTCACGGTAGATGGCCGCACGCTGCATTATCAGCAGGTGGAAAACAGTTTTACCCAGCCCAACGCGCATATCTGTCAAACCATGCTGAGCTGGGCCAAAGAGGTCACACAAGGTCGTCAGGACGAGGATTTGGTGGAGCTCTACTGCGGCAACGGTAACTTTACGATTGCCCTGGCCGACAATTTCCGCCGCGTACTGGCCACTGAAATTTCGCGCACCTCGGTAGCCAGCGCCAACGTCAATCTCGATGCCAATGGTGTGACCAATGCTCACGTAGCGCGTATGTCGGCGGAAGAGTTTTCGTTGGCCCTAAAGGGCGAGAAGGCGGGCCGCCGCGTGGCCGACATGGCCCTCGACGAGTACGACTTCACGACCGTGCTGGTCGACCCACCTCGGGCAGGACTTGATGAGCAGAGCTGCCATCAAGTCAGCGAATACGCTCAAATCGTCTATATTTCATGCAACCCGGTCACACTGGCCGAAAATTTAGCGCTGCTGACCAAGACCCATGACATCGAGCGATTCGCCCTATTTGACCAGTTTCCGTTTACCCACCACTGTGAATGTGGCGTGCTGCTGACCCGTCGTCAGCCTTGAGCGCACTCACATGAGACGCGTGGAACTTGTCAATAGTGCTTATGATGCACAAGCGGCATACACCATGAATAACCTGTCAGATGGTTAGGGTGGCGATGATGGGTAGCGTAAGCTAATGGGTAGTGTGGCCTAAAGGCCTATTGTCCTTCGTTTTTTTGGCCTAAGTAGTGGCCCCAGGCAGTCGAGGTGATGGATGCATTACGTTGCGATCGAAGAGAGTCGGCGGGATCTTTTAAAGCAGCTACAAGAGCGCTTGGAAGCGCGACTGGAGCCAGCGCGGGCGGCCGATATCGAAGCCTTTGCGCGCCACTTTTATGCCACGGTGCCGGTGGAAGACTTGGTCGACCGTCGCTTGGACGACCTGTACGGTGCGACGCTGTCCATCTGGCAGTTCCTCCAGCACCATGATCCGAAAAGCCCTAAAGTACGCATTTTCAACCCGGATTTCGAAGAGCACGGCTGGCAGTCTACCCACACCTTCGTGGCGGTGCTGCATGAAGACATGCCGTTTTTGGTCGACTCCGTGCGCATCGAACTCAATCGTCGCGGCCTAACGGTACACGCCATTCAAAACGCCGTGTTCGCCGTGGCCCGTGATAGCCAGCATCAGCTGAAGGCGCTGACCTCTCCCAAAGACGAGAACGCACCGGACGCCCGTGAATCGCTGATCGTCATCGAAGTCGATCGTCACACCGATGCCGAATCCCTGGCAAAAATCGAGCGTAATCTGCACGAAGTGCTGCGGGACGTGCGTACCGCCGTGGGCGATTTCGATGCCATGTGCGGCCAGATCACCTCGGCGATACAGGAGTTGGAAAAAAACTGCCCGCCGCAAATCGACCCGGACGACCATGAAGAAGCCATTGCCTTCCTGGAATGGTTGCTGAAAGATAACTTCACCTTCTTAGGGTACGATGAGTACCTGCTGGAAGGTAACGAACTTCAGCGAGACCCCAACAGCGTGCTGGGCGTATTCCGGTTGGATCAGCCGCGCTACCGCGAGCGAATCCGCACCGAAGAGGGTGTCGACGAACACAATGACTACGTGCTGGTGCCGCAGCTGCTCTCGTTCGCTAAAAGCGCCCACCACTCCCGCGTGCACCGACCCACGTATCCAGATTACATCACCGTCGACCGCTACGACGATGACGGCAACGTGATCGGTGAGCGTCGCTTCTTTGGCTTGTTCACCGCCACGGTGTACAACGAGTCGCCGCGCAACATTCCGCTGCTGCGTCGTAAACTCAAGGCCGTGATGGATATCGCTGGCTTCAACCCCCAGGGCCACAACGGCAAGCAGCTGTTGCAGGTGCTGGAAGTCTACCCACGCGATGACCTATTCCAGATCAGTACCGAATCCCTGGCTAGCACCGCACTGGGTATTCTCAACATCCGTGAGCGCCGTCAGGTGCGGCTATTCATCCGCGCCGATGTCAGCGGTAAGTTCTATTCCTGCCTGGTGTTCGTGCCGCGTGATGTGTTCTCGACCGATCTACGCCAGCGCATTCAGGGCATGCTCTGCGACGAGTTGGACGCGCACTTCGGCGACTTCAACACCTACTTATCCGAGTCGGTGCTGGCGCGTATCCAATTGATCCTGCGCTTCAACGGCGACGCCCCGAGCCAATACGATCTCAAACGTCTGGAGAGTAAAGTCGCTCGCCTAGCCCGCAGCTGGCGCGACGATCTGCAGGCGGCGATGATCGAAGGCTTCGGGGAAGAGCGTGCCAATCATCTGATCGATCAGTTCCACGACGCGTTCTCCGCCAGCTACCGGGAAGATTTCAACGCTCGCACGGCCGTGTTCGATGTCCAGCATCTGCTGAATCTGGATAACGGCGACGATCTCTCTCTGTCGCTTTATCGCCCCTTGGAAGAGCAGGCGGGCGGCATGAACCTGAAGCTGTTCCACCGCGAATCGCAAATTCCACTCTCCGACGTGCTGCCGATGATGGAAAATCTGGGGCTGCGCGTGATTGGCGAGCGCCCCTACGACATCAACGCACCACAGCAGCGCTACTGGATTCACGATTTCGAACTGGAACACAGCCGTGAAGGCGTCAACCTGAGCGAAATGCGCGACACCTTCAGCGAAGCGTTCAAGCGTATTTGGGCAGGCGAGGCCGATAATGACGCCTTCAACCGCCTGATCATCGGCGCAGGGCTCGACTGGCGCGAAGTGGCCATGCTGCGCGGCTATGCCCGCTATTTGAAGCAGATTCGCTTCGGTATGTCTCAGGATTACATTGCCGCAACGCTGGCGAACTACCCGGCCATTACCCAAACCCTGGTGGAGTTGTTCCGCCTGCGTTTCGACCCGGCCCAGCAGCCCAGCAACGTCGATGACTGCCTTACGCGACTCAACGAGCGCTTAGAAGGCGTTGCCAGCCTCAACGATGACCAACTGCTGCGCCGCTTCATGGAGCTGATTCAGGCCACGCTGCGTACCAACTACTACCAGACCACCGACGGTGGCCGCTTCAAGGATTACATCGCCTACAAGTTGGAGCCGTCGAAAGTCACCGGAATGCCCAAGCCGCGCCCGGCGTTCGAGATCTTTGTCTGCTCGCCGCGTGTCGAAGGCGTTCACTTGCGCGGTGGTAAAGTGGCCCGTGGTGGCCTGCGCTGGTCGGATCGTCTCGAGGATTTCCGTACCGAAGTGCTGGGCCTCGTCAAAGCGCAGCAGGTGAAAAACGCGGTCATCGTGCCTGTCGGCGCGAAGGGCGGCTTCGTATGTAAGCGCATGCCGGAAAACGCCGACCGCGAAACCCAACAGAAGGAAGGGATCGCCTGCTACCAAATCTTCATTCGTGCGCTATTGGACGTCACCGACAACTTGGTGGGTGGCGAGGTAGTGCCGCCGCAAAACGTCGTGCGTCACGATGAAGACGACACCTACTTGGTGGTAGCCGCCGATAAAGGCACCGCTACTTTCTCGGATATCGCCAACGCGATTTCCATCGAGTATGGCCACTGGTTGGGTGACGCCTTTGCTTCCGGTGGTGCCAACGGCTACGACCACAAGAAGATGGCAATCACCGCTCGCGGCGCGTGGGAATCCGTGAAGCGTCATTTCAAGAACCTGGGCGTCAATACCCAGGAAGACCTGTTTACCGTGGTGGGTATCGGAGACATGGCGGGGGACGTGTTCGGTAACGGTATGCTCCTTTCCGATAAGATCCAATTGGTGGGCGCCTTCAACCACCTGCACATCTTCGTCGACCCGAACCCGGATGCCGCAGCGGCCTTTGCCGAGCGCAAACGCCTGTTCGATCTGCCGCGCTCCAGCTGGGAAGATTACAGCAGCGAACTGATCTCCCAAGGGGGTGGGGTGTTCAGCCGCAGCGCCAAGTCGATCACCATCACGCCGGAAATGCAGCAAGCGTTTGGGATTGTAGAGGCTCGCCTGTCGCCCAACGACCTGATTCGCGCCATGCTCAAAGCAAAGGTCGATCTGATTTGGAACGGCGGCATCGGTACTTACGTGAAGAGTTCTGAAGAGACCGATGCGGATGTGGGCGACAAAGCCAACGATGCGCTGCGTATCAACGGTAAAGAATTGAACTGCCGCGTGGTCGGCGAGGGCGGTAACCTGGGCCTGACCCAGCGTGGCCGGATGGAAGCCGCCGCCAACGGGGTACGCGTCTATACCGACTTTATCGACAACGCGGGCGGCGTGAACTGCTCGGATCACGAGGTCAACATCAAAATCTTGATCGATGAAGTGGTCAAGCGTGGCGATATGACCGACAAGCAGCGTAACCAGCTGCTGGCCGACATGACCGAAGAGGTCGCCGACCTGGTGATTCTGGATAACTACCGCCAGACCCAGGCGTTGGATCTGTCGGAGATTCTGTCTCACCAGGGCATGGGGCCGTACCGTCGCTTCATCAGCGAGCTGGAGTCCGCCGGTCAAATCGACCGCGAGCTGGAGTTCCTGCCCGCCGATGACGTGCTCAAAGAGCGCGCCAGCAACAATCAGGGCATGCGCTTACCGGAACTGTCGGTGCTGATCTCCTACGCCAAGAGCACCCTGAAGGGCGACTTGATCAACTCCGACGTGCCCGACGATCTGTATATCCACCGTCATCTGGAGCGTCTGTTCCCGGCCGTGCTCACCGAACGCTACCAGAACGAGATGTACGACCACCGTCTAAAGCGTGAAATCGTCGCCACCCAGGTGGCCAACGATCTCGTCGATCACATGGGCATCGTCTTCGTGCGTCGCCTGATGGATTCGACCGGCGCTGGCCGTGCGGACATTGCCCGCGCCTACGTGGTGGCCCGCGATGCCTTCAATCTGCCGTCGCTGTGGGCGCAGATCGAAGCGCTGGATAACCAAGTGCCCAGCCGTGTGCAGTACTCCATGATGCTGGACCTAATGCGCATGATCCGCCGCGCCACGCGCTGGTTCCTTCGTCAGCACCTGGGGCTCTCGACCCAGGACACCATCGAGTACTTCGGCCCACGCTTGGCGCAGTTGCAGGAGGGCATTGGCGAGCTGCTCAGCGGTGAAGAGCAGGCCGTATGGCGCCAGCGCTGTGATGAATTGCTGGAAGCTGGCGTGCCGGAAGCACTGGCCGCCACCGTGGCTGCCGCGCCGAGTCTCTACGCTGGCCTGGGCATCATTCAAGCCGCGCGGATCACCAACGAGAAGCCGCAACGGGTGGCCGAGGTGTTCTATGAAATCGGCAGCCGCTTAGAGCTACCATGGATGATCCAGCAGGTTACCCACCTGGAGGTCCGCGATGCCTGGCAGGCCCAGGCGAGAGAAACCTTCCGCGACGACATCGACCGTCAGCAGCTGGCGCTCACTACCAGCGTTCTGAAGCTAGAAGCCGGCAGCCGTGACACCCAAGAGCGGGTAGCCCAGTGGCTAGAGCAGCATGCCGAGCTACACCGCCGCTGGTGCCGCCTGATCGACGAAGTGCGTGGCGGTAGTGAAGGAGGGTTTGCACTGTTTGCCGTGGCCGTGCGTGAACTGGTCGACCTTGCCGAAAGTGACAGCGAAGCGTAAACCGAAGCGCGTGCTCAACGGCACGCTGCACGCTCGGTAGGAAGCCGCGCCCTGGGGGGGGCCAGGACGCGGCTTTTTTCATCCTGCGAAGCCTGGGCGATGTGCGCTATACTGCGCCCGCCCCGCACGTCGCCCACCGATTAGGAGAGTCTTACCGATGTACCCCATTGCCCGCTCGCTGCTGTTTCGCTTGGATCCCGAAACCACCCATGGCATGGCGCTGAACGCGCTCGACGCGTTGCACAAAGTGGGCGGTATTCAGCGTTTGTATGGCAAGCCGGTGAGCGACCCCATCGAGCTCATGGGGCTGCGTTTCCCTAATCGTATTGGGCTGGCGGCCGGACTGGACAAAAACGCCGACCACTTGGACGCGCTGGGCGAGCTAGGATTTGGCTTTGTGGAGGTCGGCACCGTAACACCCAAGGCGCAGCCGGGGAATCCAAAACCGCGTCTCTTTCGATTGGCCGACCACGAGGCGATCATCAACCGCTTCGGGTTCAACAACAAAGGGGTGGCGCATCTCGTCGCGCAGGTCAAAAAGCGCCACTACAACGGCATCGTCGGCATCAATATCGGTAAGAATTTGACCACGTCGGTTGAGAACGCTCTGGATGACTACCTATTATGTCTTGATGCGGTACATGGCGCGGCGGGCTACATAGCGGTGAATATCTCGTCGCCCAATACACCGGGGCTACGCACGCTGCAGTTTGGCGAACAGCTAGATGCCCTGTTGGGGCCGATTCGTGCCAAAAGCCGCGAGTTGGATGCTCAGGCAGGTCGCAGGGTGCCTCTGCTGGTGAAAATCGCACCAGACATGAGCGAAGAGGAGGTCGCACTGGTGGCTGGCAGTATCGCACGCAACGAGCTGGACGGCGTGATTGCGACCAATACCACCGTCTCCCGGGAGGCCGTGCAGAACGACCCGCAAGCACAAGAAGCCGGCGGGCTCTCCGGTAAGCCGGTGTTCGAGGCGTCCAATACGGTCATTCGTCTACTGCGCAAGCAGCTGCCGACGCTGCCGATCATTGGCGTGGGTGGCATCGATAGTGGTGAAGCGGCCCGGGCGAAAATGGCGGCCGGTGCGGATCTTGTGCAGCTCTATTCGGGATTGATCTACCAAGGGCCTGGGCTAGTGAAGCAGTGTGCCGAGGCGCTCAAGCAAATCGGTTGAAAAAGCCGCAGATAGACGATAAAAAGCCCGCTTTGCAGCGGGCTCCGTCTCCTAATGTTTGAGTAAAAGGTAAAAAAATTAGGTCATGACCATGGGGTTTTTATGAATACCGGAGACGCCGATCATTCCGTCCCACTGGTCACCACGACCTTCACGCCAACCGCTCATCCAATATTCGCGTAAATTGACATCTTGACTGGGGCAATCATCACGGGAGCGACCCATGATGCCCGCTTTGTAGCCGTGAACATAAGCCCGTTGGAAGCGATCACGTTTTTGTCGTTTCATTGGCTAACCTCTTTGCATGAAAGCCTTTGATAAGAAGCAGGTCACAAGGCAACGTAGTAACAACAGGCCCATAGGCGTGCTTTACCCAGATTGCCAACACCACTTCGAGAAGTGACTTCAAGTTCAAGAGTGAGCTGCTGCCTCAGCGCTAATGCCTAGCACTCACGTGCTGAACGGAAGAAGCGGCAAGCTCAGACAAGCCAAGGATCGTTACCGGCGTTTAGAAACAGACACGATAAAGACCCTGACAAGCAACGCATGCGTTTTTAGTAGCTACCCTCTTATTGTTAGACCATGATGGGGTCACTTGTCGACCATCAAATTGTCATAAGACATACATTCATTTGCCATATACAGGAATATCGCGCGGTGACGCGCGGCGATCATCATGACCGAGCTGAGCCAAACTGCCCCTCTCAACCTACTAGCGACCTGCCCCAAAGGCATCGAAGGCCTGCTGGCGGATGAACTGACGGCCCTGGGCGCCGAACCGGGTAAAACCACCGTGGCGGGGGTCTATTTTTCTGCCGACCAAGCCACGGCCTACCGGGTCTGTTTATGGTCTCGCCTAGTGAACCGTGTGATTTTGCTACTGGCGCGGGAGTCTCTGGTCGAGACCGCCGAGCAGGTGCGCAATGTGGTCGCACGCATCGCCTGGAGCCAGCATCTTGCCCCCGGCAAGACCTTGGCGGTGGATTTTCATGGCCGCAGCGACCATATTCGCCACACTCGCTTCGGCGCACAGACGGTGAAAGATGGCGTGGTGGACGCGCTGCAGTTAGGCGGTCGAGAGCGGCCCAATGTGGACACCAAAGCGCCTGACCTACGCATTTACGCCCACCTGCACCGGGCCAACTTAAGCCTGGGAATCGATCTCTCCGGTGATAGTCTCCACCGCCGCGGCTACCGCCGCGATGTCGGGCACGCGCCGCTCAAAGAGAATTTGGCGGCAGCGCTGCTGGTGCGCGCAGGCTGGCCGGAACGGGCCAAAGCGGGCGAGCCATTGATCGATCCGCTATGTGGGGCAGGAACGCTGCTGATCGAAGCGGCGCTGATGGCGGCTGACCAAGCCCCTAACTTGAACCGCGAGCGGTTTGGCTTTCACGGCTGGGCAGGCCATCAAGACGCTGTGTGGAGTGAATTAAAACGCGAAGCCGAAGCACGCGCCTCGATTGGACGCAAACGTTGCAAAACCGAACTGATGGGCTTTGATCAAAGCCCGGCAGCACTGACCGCCGCGAAATCCAACGCCATGCGGGCGGGCATTCCTGCGCTGATCACGCTCCACGGCCAGAGTCTCGCCCAACTGCATCGGCCGGAGACGCTGACCGCCGAGCAGGGGCTATTGATTACCAACCCGCCCTACGGCGAGCGCCTGGGCGAGCTGCCGGAACTGGTGCGGCTTTATGCTCAGCTCGGTGAAAAAGCCAAGGCGCTGTTTCCTGGCTGGACGCTGGCGCTGTTTACTGGCAACCCGGATCTCGGCCACCGCCTTGGGCTGCGCGCTCATAAACAGTACGCGCTAAAAAACGGCGCGCTGGATGCCAAGCTGCTGCTCATGGAGATTGGCAGCGCCCGCCCTGCGCCTAAGCAGAGCGGTGAGCCGGCAGACGTGGGCGTAGTGCCCCAGGCAAGCCGTACGACAACACCGACGGTGTCGGAAAATGCAAAGATGTTTGCCAACCGTCTGGCAAAAAATCAGAAACGTCTGAAAAAATGGCTGAAGCAGAGCGGTGAAACCTGCTATCGCCTTTACGATGCCGATATGCCGGAGTACGCGCTGGCAGTGGATCGCTACGGCGACCGCGTGCACGTTCAGGAGTATGCGGCACCGAGTTCCGTGAACCCTTCTCAGGCACAAAAACGGCTGTTTGATGCCCTGGACGTGCTGCCCGAGGCGTTGGGGGTCGATCCCAGCAAGATTTACGTCAAGCGCCGCGAGCGGCAAACCGGTGCGGCCCAGTACCAAAAGCGCGATGCCAGCGGCGAGCGTTTTGAAGTGCGGGAGGGCAGCGCAAGGCTATGGGTCAACCTGCGGGATTACCTGGATACCGGTCTGTTTCTGGACCACCGGCCGGTACGCCGAATGCTGGGCGAGATGGCCAGCGGCAAGCGCTTTCTCAACCTGTTCTGTTACACCGCGACGGCCACCGTGCAAGCCGCGCTAGGCGGGGCCAGCGACAGCGTTAGCGTGGACATGTCCAACACCTACCTGGAGTGGGCCCGGGACAACTTTGCGCTCAACCAGCTCGACCCCAGGCTGCACCGCGTGGTGCGGGATGACTGCTTCCGCTGGCTGGAAACCGCCAACGCGCAGTTCGATCTGATTTTCATGGATCCGCCTACTTTCTCGAATTCGAAAAAGATGCGCGACACGCTCGATGTGCAGCGCGACCACCCGCGCTTGGTGGAGCTCGCCATGGCGCGCCTGGCCCCCGGCGGTACGCTGGTGTTCTCCAACAATCAGCGCCGCTTCAAGCTCGACGAAGCACTGAGCGAGCGCTACGCCATCGAGGAGATCACTGCGCGCACCTTCGATCCGGATTTTCAGCGGCGCACCAACTTGCATCACGTATTTTTGCTGCGTCACGCCCCCTTTGCCGATAAAGGGCAAGGCGATGATTGAACTATCGATTTACACCACGCTAGGCTGCCATCTATGCGCCCAATTGGAGGTGCTGGTGGCAACCCTGGCCAACCAAGAGGTGAGGCTGCACCACATCGAGATCAGCGACGACGACGCTCTAGTGGAGCGTTACGGCACGCGGATCCCGGTGCTGGTCGATGACGACGGGGTCGAGTTGGATCGCGGCTTCGACGTGGCGCGTTTGAGCCACTGGTTGAGCGAGCGGGGCTGGCTGGATGAGACGGCGCTGGCCGCACTCACCGCGCCGCCAGAACACGCGCCCCCCGTGGGGGCGCATCAGCGCAACGGGCGGCGCTTCTTAGGCTAACGAAACGGGCGAGTCCGTTTCACAGGTGATGCGTCAGAGGGCATCCAAAAGCGATAGCTGACGCATCGCTTCTTGGCCTTCTGGCGTATGGTCGGCGGCTTCAAGCACTTTGCGGAACCCGCGTGAGGATTGAATCGTCGTTTCATCCTCCAGCCACATCTCTGCTTGCTCCAGAGTGTCCGCTAACTGGTGTTTCAATCCGCCAAACTGGGTGCCGATTTGCCCCCAGGCGCGGCTGAAAATCCAGTCGCCGAACATATCCTGGTGAATATGCACCAACACATAGTCATGGTCGGTTTCCCAGCGTACGATCACACCCATCTCCTTAACCACTGCTTGATCACGCCTGCACAGCAAGCCATTGCGGGCGTATTGTAAAGCCCGGATACCAAAACGCCTATGAAACTTGTTATCGACGCTAATATCCCCGCTGCCGACGCCTGTTTTGCAGGCATGGGGACGCTGCACCGTCTGCCAGGCCGCGAGATTCGTGCGGCAGACGTGCAGGACGCCGATGCGCTGATCGTGCGCTCGATCACTCAGGTGAACCGCACACTGCTGGCCAACAGCGCGGTGCGTTTTGTGGGTACCTGTACCATTGGTACTGACCATATCGATCTCGACTATCTCAAAGAGCGTGGAATTGGCTTTGCCAGCGCGCCGGGATGCAATGCGGACGCGGTGGTGGACTATGTGCTGAGCAGCTTACTGACGGTGGGCGAGCGAGAAGGCTGGCCGCTGCTGAAACGGACCGTGGGCATCGTTGGCGCAGGCAACGTGGGTAGTCGCTTACAGCGCCGCTTGCAGGCACTTGGCGTGGCGGTACGGGTGTGTGACCCCCCCAGGGCGGAACAAGAGGGCGCGAGCGGTTTCGTCTCCCTCGATACGCTCATCGAGGAGTGTGACGTCATCTGCCTGCACACCCCACTGGTGAAGGGGGGTCCTCACGCCACTTATCAGATGCTGTGTGCCCAGCGTATCGACGAGCTTGCCCCGGGTACGCTGCTGTTGAACGCTGGACGCGGTGACTGCCTGGATGGTTTAGCGTTGCGCAGCCGTATGGCGGGGAAGGGCGATATCACGGCCATACTGGACGTTTGGGAAGACGAGCCTGGTATCGATGCGGGGCTACGTGACTTGGTTGCTTTAGCGACACCGCATATTGCCGGGCATAGCCTGGATGGCAAGCTGCGCGGCACCTGGATGATTCAGCAGGCGTTGGCAGCGCAGTTAGGCCTGCCCAGCGACATGCCGTTTAGCGCGCTCTGCCCACCGCCAGCACTCGCTACGCTCACGCTGCAGGAGGCACTGCCGGTGGAAGAGGCGCTTCGGCTATGTGCGCGGGCCGTGTATGACGTACGCCGCGACCACGATACGTTGCAGCGTCAAGTGGTGCATCAGGGCATTGCCAAAGGCTTTGATAGCTGCCGCGCCAACTATCCGCTACGTCGCGAATTTGGCACGCTGACCGTTCACTTGGAGAACGACGCGGTGTCATTGCAGCCATCGCTTCAGGCGGCGGGTTTTTGGATTGCCTAAATTAACAAGGCCCGCATTAGCGGGCCTTGGCATCTTTTATCGCGCGGTTTGTCGCTTACTGACGGTAAGCCGCTTCTTTCAGGGCACGAATACGGTCATCCAGCGGCGGGTGGCTGGCGAAGAGCTGCTCGACCAGCGAGCGGGTCTGGCCTTTGGTGATTGCCATGGCGCGCAGGGTGTCCGGCATTTGGTCGGGCATTTCGGTTTCGGCCTTCAAACGTGCCAGGGCGTTGACCATCGCCCCCGTGCCTGCCAGGCGGGCACCCGCTTCGTCGGCACGGTACTCACGGTAGCGGGAGAACCAGGCCACGATGGCGGAGGCGACGATACCAAAGACGATTTCGGCCACCATCACCACGGCGAAGTAACCCATAAAGCCCAGGCCACCTTCGCCATCGCTGCGGCTTTTCAGGAAGCTATCGACCAAGTGGGCGACGATACGAGCGAAGAACATGACGAAGGTATTCACCACGCCTTGAATCAGCGCTAGTGTCACCATGTCGCCGTTAGCAACGTGGCCAATTTCGTGGGCAAGCACCGCGCGCACCTCCTCTGGGCGCATACGGTTGAGCAAGCCCGCCGATACCGCCACTAGGGCATCGTTTTTATTCCAGCCAGTGGCAAAGGCGTTGGACTGTTGGGCGGGGAAAATGCCCACCTCTGGGGTTTTGATACCCGCTTCACGGGAAAGCTCGGCCACGGTATCCACCAGCCACTGCTCGGTGGCGTTCGACGGATTTTCGATGATCACCGTGCCGGTCGAGCGTTTCGCCATCCATTTAGAGATGAACAGCGAGACCAGTGAACCGGCCATACCGAACACAAAGCAGAAGATCAGCAGGCTGGTAAAGTTAATGCCCTGGCTGTTGAGATAGCTCTCAACGCCAAACAGCCTTAGCGTCAGGCTGGCGACCAGCAACACCGCTAAGTTGGTGGCTAAAAACAGCACGATTCGCATCATGGGTGACGATCTCCCTCAAGGTCATAACAAGCGTTAATGGAATGATGGCTTAGATACGTGCATTTCATATCAGTTTCAAGTCGCTGGTAGCGTGTCGATCACGTTTGGCGATAGCGGGACAAGAAATTGGCAAAGCGGTCGAGCGCGTCGCCGAGCTGGTCGGCCCAGGGCAGCATCACGATACGCACGTGGTCGGGGGCTGGCCAGTTGAAGGCGGTACCTTGCACCAGCAGTATTTTCTCTTGCAGAAGCAAATCCAGCACCAGCTGCTGGTCATCTTTGATATTGAACACCTGAGGGTCCAAGCGCGGAAAAGCGTAGAGCGCGCCTTTGGGCGTCACGCAGGAGACCCCGGGAATCGCGTTGAGCTTCTCGACGGTAATGTCGCGTTGGGCCAGCAATCGCCCGCCCGGCAGAATCAGGTCGTTGATCGACTGATACCCGCCAAGCGCCGTTTGAATAGCGTGCTGGGCGGGTACATTGGCGCATAGCCGCATTGAGGCCAGCATGGTCAGGCCCTGAATGAAGTCCTTCGCCCGCTGCTTCGCTAGGGTGCCAGAGATCGTCATCCAGCCAGAGCGAAAGCCGGCGCAGCGGTAGCTTTTCGACAAGCCATTCATGGTGATCACGAGCTGGTCATCGTCGGCCAGTGCGCCAGTGGCGGTGTGCTCGACCCCGTCGTAGAGGATCTTGTCGTAGATCTCATCGGAGAACACCACCAAGTTGTGTTCTTGGGCGATATCGAGCACTTCCCTGACCACTTCCGGGGGGTAGACCGCCCCGGTGGGGTTATTGGGGTTGATGATCACGATAGCACGGGTGCGGCTGGTGACTTTGGCGCGAATATCGGCGATATCCGGTGCCCAGTCGGCCTGCTCGTCGCACAGATAATGCACGCCATGGCCGCCGGAGAGATGAGCGGCTGCCGTCCATAGCGGGTAGTCGGGCGCGGGAATCAGCACCTCGTCGCCATCATTCAATAGCGCCTGCATGGCCATGACGATTAGCTCGGACACGCCGTTACCAATGTAGATATCTTCGATACCCACCCCAGGAATCTGCTTACGCTGACACTCCTGCATGATCGCCTTGCGGGCGGAGTAGAGGCCTTTGGAATCACAGTAGCCCTGGGCGGTGGGCAGGTTACGCATCACGTCCTGCAAAATCTCTTCCGGCGCCTCGAAGCCAAACGGTGCCGGGTTGCCAATGTTGAGCTTCAAAATCCGCTGGCCTTCCTCTTCCAGGCGCTTGGCGTGGTCGAGGACCGGGCCGCGGATGTCGTAGCAAACGTTGTGCAGTTTGTGTGATTTTTTTAGCGTGTGTGATTCTCTAGGCTGGGGCGTGTCCATGGGGTGCGTTATCCAAAAGTGTCCAGTGCCGTGGAAGTGTCTGTTGTTGGCTCATTATGCGTCGGATAGGGCCGGGCTGTCTTGGTCGTTTTGCTCGGGCGGCGGCGGAATGTCTGCGGGGGTTTCAAGCGTTACCCGGCCAAGCTTTCCATCGCGTAGCTCATGCAGCAGCACCTCGGCGCCACGGTGAAGATCCACTTCGCCGCCGGGGCGCAGGCCACCGCGTTTACCGGCAATCTCTTTGAGAATGGCGTGACCATCGAACCCGGCCAGCGCCAGGAAGTCGGGCCTTTTCGGCCCGTCGGCATCTACGTCATCTGACTCGGGGGCTGCGTAGGTGGGCAGCGCTTTGAGCTTGTAACGGGCGGTGAGCTCGGCGGGGTAGCGTTTGGCGAGCTCTGCGCAGGCAACGATGGCCACGTCGGTATACTCGATGGCAGTATCGCGAATCGCACCGCTAGCCGCCAAACGGTAGGCGCTCGCTTGGTCTTCGATTTTCGGCCACAGCACTCCGGGGGTGTCGATCAGCGCGACACGCCCGTCGATGCGCACTTTTTGCTGGCGCTTGGTGACCGCCGGCTCGTTACCGGTTTTGGCAATTTTGCGACCGGCCAAGCCGTTGATCAGCGTCGATTTACCGACGTTAGGGATGCCCATCACCATCACGCGTACATCGCGGTCGGCACGCACCGCACCGGCCAGCTCGTGGCACAGTTTGGGAATCTTCTTGAGCTCGCGGGTCTGTGTGGTGGTAATCGCCAGAGCGCGGGTGTCTGCCTGGGCATCAAAAAAGGCCACCCACTCGTCGGTACGAACGGGGTCGGCCAAATCGGCGCGGGAAAGAATTTTCAGCACCGGCTTATGGCGAGTCAGCTCGGCCAGCATCGGGTTGGCGCTGGAGTAGGGCAGGCGCGCGTCGAGCACCTCGATGACCACATCGATTTCTGGCAGCGCGTCCTTGATCTGGCGGCGGGCCTTATTCATATGTCCGGGGAACCAGCCGAGCATGGGGGTCTCCTACAAGCACAAAAAAGCGGGCGACCATTCTAGCAGATGGTGCCCGCCTTGCCGTGCTTCCTTTCAAAGGTTACTCGTCGGGGTGGAACTCCAACGAGACGGAGTTGATACAGTAGCGCAAACCGGTGGTGTCAGGAGGTCCATCGGGAAAGACGTGGCCCAGATGAGCGTCGCAGTGCGAGCAGACCACTTCGGTGCGAATCATGCCGTGGGACGTATCGCGGTGCTCCTCGACACAACGAGCCCCCAGTGGGCGATCAAAGCTGGGCCAGCCGCAGCCCGCATCGAACTTATGCTCATTCTCGAACAGTGGCGCGTGGCAGCAAACGCAGTGGTAAATACCTTGAGCATCGCTTACCTGGTGATCTCCGGTAAACGGTCGTTCGGTGCCTTTCTCCCGGGCAACCCGGTACTGCTCGGGCGTGAGCTGCTTGCGCCACTCGTCGGGGGATTTTTCAATTTTCGCCATGGGAATCTCCTCTCCCTCTGGTTGCCGTTCATCAGAGGCTGTCTAAGGCGGCTAGCCTATTAGCGTTAGCACGCATCGTAGCGAGTGCGGCAAGGCTAACGACAATGGGCCGCCTGTCCAAGTTCAGCATGTGCGAAAGTGATAAAATCCGCCAGTCGCTTTCCACACTAAACCGCTGAAGGCTCCTTAAACACCCGCTGAAGGCTCCTTACACGCTAGCCGCTCCCCCGTTGCTGCGCGGGTCGTGGGCGCTCTCGATCAGGCCATTCGGGTGGCGCACGATGCCGCCTGCGTGGCCCATGGTGTCGCTGAACGCCTCTGGCAGTACCTCTACGTCGTGGCCTGCGGTGGCAAGTTCGGCCACTAAGCGGTCATCAAAGCGCTCTTCTAATTTCAGGTTAGTGCTGGACTCTCCCCAGGTGCGCCCCAATAGCCAGCGCGGTGCGGTGACGGCTTGCTGCAGTGGCATGCCGTGCAGCGCGTAGCGGGAGAACACGGCGGCTTGAGTTTGCGGCTGGCCTTCGCCGCCCATGGTGCCGTACACCATCGTGCGCCCATCGTTGAACAGTGCCAGCGCGGGGTTGAGCGTGTGGAAGGGTTTGCGGCCAGGGGCTAAACCGCGTAAATCGTCAGGGTCGAGCGAAAAGCTAATGCCGCGGTTTTGCCACAGCACGCCGCTCTCAGGCAGTACCACGCCGCTGCCAAACTCCCAGTAGATGCTCTGAATGAAGCTCACCGAGCGGCCTTCGCTGTCGACGGTGCCCATCCAAATAGTATCGCCTGGCGCAGGCTCGTGAGGCCAAGGGAGCGCCTGGTTAGGATTAATCTCGGCAGCTTCTGCACCAATGCGCTCTTCGCTGAGAAGCTCCTGCAGCGGCGTGGGAACACGGTGTGGGTCTGTAACGTAGCGGTCGCGCAGCATAAAGGCGCGTTTGGTGGCTTCAATTAACCCGTGCAGGTGGTCAAAGCCATTGGGCTCGGCGGCTTTGATGCGCTCGTA
The DNA here is from genome assembly GCF_022348105.1 of Halomonas sp. MMH1-48. Classification (NCBI taxonomy): domain Bacteria; kingdom Pseudomonadati; phylum Pseudomonadota; class Gammaproteobacteria; order Oceanospirillales; family Halomonadaceae; genus Halomonas; species Halomonas sp. MMH1-48. Next base: position 20,777 of record NZ_JAKRFL010000005.1, on the reverse strand, counting down.
AATGCCCAAAATCATCAGCGATGCCATGCCTTGAGTAGGCGCGGGCAGGTTATACAATGTGGCGTCGTTGAGGCGCATGTGCAGCGGTGTGACCTGCTGAGCGCGGTAAGCGTGAAAATCGGCTAAGCGTAGTGGGCTGCCGAGTGCCTCCAGATCCTTCGCCATGCTAGCGGCGAGTTCACCCCGGTAGAAGTCTTCCAGCCCGGCGCTGGCGAGGCGTTTCAACGTCTTCGCCAGGCGGGGCTGGCGCAGGCGCTCGCCTTCGCGGGGGACTTGACCGTCAAGCAGCAGGGCATCGCTAAAGCCGGGGCTTTGGCGCAAGCGCTCCAGGTGTTTGGCGGTGAGCGTTTCCTGGCTTTGCGAAACGGCCACCCCTTCATCGGCGTGACGAATGGCGTCGGCCAGCAGCGTGGTCAGCGGCAGCGCGTTACCCCAACCCGCCGCCACATTGAGCGCTTCCTGCCAGCCACTAATCGTGCCTGCCATGGTAAGCGCGGCTTTTGGGCCGCGTTCAGGGATGTGCGATTCCCCGGCGTAAAAATCGCCGTTGGCGAGTTGTGCAGCGGGGCCGCAAGCGTCGATGGCCACTGGCGATTTGCCGGGCTCGTGAATCAACCAAAAACCGTCGCCCCCCAGGGCGTTCATGTGTGGGTAGACCACGGCGATGGCCGCTGCTGCTGCGACCATGGCTTCGACAGCGTTGCCACCCTGTTTCAAAACATCGCGACCGGCGCTGGCGGCCAAGTGGTGTGGCGCGACACAGCTGCCGCCGTAACTACGTTGGGTGTGGAGCATTGAAGAGTCCTTTGTTATTGGTTGTGGTTACCAGCCAATGGCATCGGGTAGCCACGTGGCTATGCTTGGGAACATAAACACTAGCGCCACGGCTAAAAATTGCAGCCCGATAAAGGGTAGCGCCCCTTTGTAGATATCCAGTGTGGTCACCTCTTTGGGCGCGACGCCTTTCAAGAAAAATAGCGACCAGCCAAAGGGCGGGGTAAGAAACGATGTTTGCAGCACCAGTCCCACTAAAATACCCAGCCACACCATATCCACGCCCATCTGTATAAAGAAGGGCAAAAAGAGCGGTAGAGCAATATAGCTAATTTCGATCCATTCCAAGAAGAAACCCAGCACGAACATCAGTAGTAGCATGAACAGCAGTGCGCCAAACTCGCCACCGGGCACCCAGTCAAACATGCGTTCTACCAAGTGTTCGCCCCCCAGCCCGCGGAAGGCAAGGCCAAAGACCTGCGCGCTGATTAAAATAAAAAAGACCATGGCGGAGATCACTAGCGTGGCTTTGGCCACGTCGCTTAATAGCGATATGGTCAACCGTCCCGAGCAGGCAACGAACACCAACGCCCCTAGCGCGCCCATGGCGGCGGCTTCCGTGGGAGCCGCAATGCCGCCAATAATGGAGCCGAGTACTGCAAACACCAGACCTACGGGTGGGCCCACTACCGTCATCACCTTGTACAGTAACTGCCTTTTGCTAAGCTCAGCGCGCTCTTCTGCCGGGATGGGGGGCATCATGCCGGGATAAAGCTGTGCCACCACTAAAATCGCCACGATGTAGATACCCGCTAGCGCTAACCCGGGAACCATGGCAGCGGCGAACATCGTGCCCACCGATTCACCCAGGATTTCGGCCAATAGAATGAGTACCAAGCTAGGCGGAATGATTTGGCCCAATGTGCCTGAGGCGCAAATCATGCCGGTGGCCAAGGTTTTGGGGTAGCCTCTGCGAAGCAGGGTGGGCAGTGTCAGCAGGCCCAGGGTGACGATAGTCGCGCCCACGATACCGGTAGCGGCTCCTAACAGCACGCCAACGAAAATAATCGCCACGCCCATCCCGCCGGAAAGCCCGCCGAACAAGTGGCCAATCACATCGATCAGCTCTTCGGCTAGCTTCGATTTCTCCAGCATGACGCCCATGAACACGAACAGGGGTATCGCCATGAAGGTGTAGTTGGTCACCACGCCGTAAATGCGCGAGGGCAGCAGGTTAAATAGCATAGGGCCAAAGCCGAGATAGCCAAATACAAAAGCCGTGACGGCAATACTGATCGCTACCGGAATGCCGATTAACAGCAGTACAAAAAAGGCGACGATCATGCCGATCGCGAGCCACTCATTAGGAGACATGCGTTATTCACCTCGGTTTGGTAGAGCAAACCCTTGGCGCAGCGCATGGGCCAAGCCCTGAAGCGCCAATAAAAGAAACCCGAAGGGGATAAGAGCTTTGAGCACCCAGCGCAGCGGCAGGCCGCCTGGGTTGGGAGAGGCCTCGTTCCGCAGATAGGACTGCTCGACCCAGGGCAGCGTTAACCAGGCGATATAGAGCCCCATGGCCAGCAGCAGCAAGCCGCCAATCACTTCGATCACCCGCTGTAAGGCTTCCGGAAAGCGCTCGTAAAATACATCGACCCGCACCTGTTCGCCCATGAACAAAAGGTACGACATACCGAATAGCGCAATGGGGGAGATCAAGTGCCACTGCAACTCTTGTAGCCACACGGCGCCAACGCTGAACAGGTAGCGCATCACCACATCGCCTGCGACTAGGGCCACCAGTACCACGCAGATCCAAGCGGCGATCCAGCCAAATAGCCGGACCACCGCCTCGATCCCGTGGACAACGCGTTCCACGGTTTGCATATCACACCCCAATGATGTCGTTTAACCAGGCGCGTTCGCTGGCGCCTGCCCAGCGGTCATGGTTGGCCTTGAAGGCCATGTAGCTGTCGTGGACTTTGCGCACCATTGGGTCGGCGTTGGCTTCGGTGGCCAGCGTATCCATGGTGGCTTCGCGCAGGGCATTCACTACGGGGTCGGGCAGCATGCTGGCGGTGACGCCGTGGTTGTCGACCAAGTCGGTCATCGCTTCGCCGTTCACCGCTTCGGACCAGGTGACACTCTCAAGACATGCGGCCATGCAGGCGCTCTTCACGATCATCTTCAGATCTTCCGGCAGTTCGTCCCAGTGCTGCTTGGAAATGAGCAGCTCGCCGGTAGTAGAGGGTTCATGCCAGCCCGTGGTGTGATAGAACTTGGCCGCGTTTTGCAGCCCCATACGGCGGTCTTGATACGGGCCAACGAACTCAGCGGCGTCGATCACGCCACGCTCTAGCGCCGGGAAAATTTCACCGCCGGGCAGTACACGGGCATCGACGCCCAGTGCCGAGTAGACTTTGCCTGCAAGGCCGGGCACGCGCATGCGTAAACCGTTGAGTTGTCCGATATCCTCGATGGGCTCGCGGAACCAGCCAGTCATCTGCACGCCAGTGTTGTTGAGCGGTAGGGCGACCATGCCGTAAGGGGCATAGACCTCTTCCCATAGTTCTAAGCCGCCGCCGTGGTAGAGCCATGCCATATGCCCCATGAAGCTCATGCCGAAGGGCACGGTGGTGAAGTATTGAGCGGCAAAGGTGGTGCCCGACCAGAAGTAGCTGTTGGCTGCGTTCATTTGGATGGTGCCGCTCTGCACGGCTTCGAACCCTTCCAGTGCAGGAATCAATTCACCCGCTGCGAAGTGCTGGATGTTCAAACGCCCGCCGGACATCGCGTTGATCTTGGCAATCACATCGGTAGGGCTGCCGGGGCCTTCGACATAGAAGGGCGAGCCGGGGCTGTAAGCGTTGGTCATGCGCCAGTTGAAGCGCTCGGAGGATTGAGCGCTTGCAACACTAGGTGCGCCAAGCACCAAGCCAGCCGTGGAGGTCAGTGCAGCGGTGGTAAGAAACTTGCGACGAGTAAAAGACATAAGGCACCTCAAGCAGTCGGGAAGCGAAGAGTCGCGGAGCAGTTACGTCGTTGGATCGTTAATGAGACTGCAAGGGGTGTGCCAAAAAATCGATTTTATTGTAAATGAAAGATTTTTAGCGGTTTGTCGTTACTGTCAGAGAACAGGAGGGCTACACGGTCGATGAACTCAGTAGCGGGAAGTGCACCGATATGATGCGTAGGCGCGCTGTAAACACTCTGTGAGGCACTACAATTGCGCAGCTTTTGTTTTGAGCCACCTTACTGCCCCATGAACCATTAATTAATGTTTTGATATTAGAGCGCTTGACACTCGACCCTCGTCCTGAGTAATATACGCGCCACCTCGACGAGGCAATGAAACGTCCCATTCGTCTAGTGGTCTAGGACACCGCCCTTTCACGGCGGGAACAGGGGTTCGAACCCCCTATGGGACGCCAATTAAGTCGTTAATGTATCGGAGTTGCGGGAATAGCTCAGTGGTAGAGCATCGCCTTGCCAAGGCGAGGGTCGAGAGTTCGAATCTCTTTTCCCGCTCCAGTACGTCCCATTCGTCTAGTGGTCTAGGACACCGCCCTTTCACGGCGGGAACAGGGGTTCGAACCCCCTATGGGACGCCAATCCGATAGCAGAAATGCTAATAGTGAGACAGCTTGTTTAGCGGGAATAGCTCAGTGGTAGAGCATCGCCTTGCCAAGGCGAGGGTCGAGAGTTCGAATCTCTTTTCCCGCTCCAGCACGTCCCATTCGTCTAGTGGTCTAGGACACCGCCCTTTCACGGCGGGAACAGGGGTTCGAACCCCCTATGGGACGCCACTCACTCTAAAGCATCGTTGCATGTTTGCGTTGCGGGAATAGCTCAGTGGTAGAGCATCGCCTTGCCAAGGCGAGGGTCGAGAGTTCGAATCTCTTTTCCCGCTCCATGCAAACCCCTCTTCTTGTTTTATTACATACCCCTTTTTTTAGAAAAATGTTGCTACCGCCTCGTTGCGGCGCTTTCGTGTGCGCGTGTGTTGCGTTGACCGATACGTAGGGTGGGCGTGCCCAGGCGCAGGGCCTGGGCAGCGGGCGGGTCAATCCACCAGGGTGAAGTGGCCGACGACGCTATTGAGCGACTGGGAGCGCTGCTTCAAGTCGTGAGCAGACAGGGCAGTTTGCTGAACCATGGCGGCGTTGTCCTGGGTGGCTTGATCGAGCTGAGCAATGGCGACGTTGATCTGCTCGATGCCGCGCGTCTGTTCATGGGTCGCGGTAGTGATGTCGGTAAACAGCTCGTTGACGCGCTGGATGCGCTGATCGATCTCCTGCATGCGCTGTTTGGCGGCATCCACTAAGTTGGCGCCGTTGCTGACCTGGGCGTTGGAGGTATTGATCAAGCCTTTGATCTCATGCGCCGCGTTGGCCGAGCGGTTGGCTAGCTGGCGAACTTCACCAGCCACTACTGCGAACCCCCGGCCATGCTCACCCGCGCGGGCGGCCTCGACCGAGGCGTTGAGCGCCAAAATATTGGTCTGGAAAGCAATGCTGTCGATCAGCGTGACGATCTCGGTGATTTTATCCGCTTCGGCTGTTATCTCCTTCATGGACGCCACTGCATCGCCGATGGCTTTCTGTCCGGCTTGAGACGTTTCATTCGCGCTGTTGACCAGTGCTTTCGCCTGCTCGACGCTGTCAGCGGTTTGGCGAACCGTGGCGGTCACTTCTTCCATGCTGGACGACGTTTGCTGTAAAGCCGCGGCCTGCTGCTCGGTGCGCGATGAAAGCTCTTGATTGCCTGCGGCGATATCGCCTGCGTTATGGTCCACGGACGTGCTGGTGGCATGAATCTCCTGCATGGCATCGTGTAGTTTGTCGCGCATCTGACAAATGTCATACAGCAGGCTGCTCGTGTCGCTGGGATGAAGCGCCACAGGGGCCGTCAAATCGCCTTGCGCGATGCGTGATACCACGCCTGCGGCATAGCGCGGTTCCCCGCCTAGTCGGCGTAGAATGAGAGAGATCATGCCCCAAAAGGCCAGCGTGACCAGCGCGCCTGCCACGATGCCTACCAAGACGCTTTTGACGAGCTGGCGCATGATGGTACTACTGACGTCACCGACGAACACACCGCTCGCCACGTAGACATCCCACGGCGTAAAAGTGGCTGAGTAAGCGCGCACTTTTGGCTTGGCATCGCCACCGCGGGCAAAGTTAGAGAAGTATTCGGTAAAGCCGCTGCCAGTGTCCCGGGTGTTATCAAGAATGGATTGGAAGATGAGCGTGCCCTCCGGGTCTTTGACCTGAGAGATGTCCTCTCCTACGTCGCGGCTAGGGTGAGCCAGCATACGCAGACTGCCATTGAACGCGAATAGGTAGTTATCCTCTTCACCAAAGCGCACGTCGCGTAGGGTGTTGAAGGCCTGACGCTGCGCTTCTGGCATGGAGAGCTGGCCCTGTTCGGCAAGCTGGTGGTAATGCGCCAGCGTCGACACGGCAATATCCACGGCGGTGACCATGCGCTGTTCGCGCTCGGCATACAGCAACGCGCGGCTTTGCCAAGCGTTGATCGTGATCATCATCGCCAGAATCAACCAAAGAACAATGACGCCCAGCCATCGTTGGCGTCGCAGCGGCAGTGTGGATAGCTTTTTTTGTGTGGAGGCAGACGACTCTGATGGCGAGAGATGGGTATTAGCGCCGGAGGGCGAGGTAATGGCGGTGCTCATTATCGATAGGCTCTCTTGTATGATCAGTATGTTCCCTTGAGGTGCTGCTGCCTAGCTAGGCAGGCACTGGTCTAATGCTAAAGTATTAACTTGAGCGCTGCCGCAGTAATCGAGTGGCAAAGTGTCACTTAATGTAGTGCTTAATAGAGGGAAATCAGCAGCATGGAAAAGGCTTCGACGCGCTTTATGCTGCTAACTTGAAAAAATATACGCGTGCCCCGATATCTTACTTTTATTGCTTTATGCTTCCCCACTTGCTGACAGGACATGTTCATGGCCGAACCGGCATTGTCGATCCGTGGCCTTACCAAAGCGTATGGCAACGGCTTTCAAGCGTTAAAAGGTATCGATCTAGACGTCCAACAGGGCGATTTTTTTGCGCTGTTGGGCCCCAACGGCGCAGGAAAGTCCACCACCCTAGGCGTCGTGTGTTCGCTAGTGCAGAAAACGGCGGGCAAGGTGTCGATTTTTGGGATCGACATCGACAAGGATTTCGCCAAGGCGAAGTATCAGCTCGGCGTGGTACCTCAAGAGTTCAACTTCAACCAGTTCGAGAAGGTGCTGGATATCGTGCTGGCTCAGGCAGGCTATTACGGTATGAAGCGCAGTGAAGCGCTGCCCCGCGCCAAGCAGCTATTGACCGATCTAGGGCTGTGGGAAAAACGCAACGGTAGCGCGCGGATGCTCTCGGGGGGCATGAAGCGCCGCCTAATGATTGCCCGCGCGTTGATGCATCGTCCCAAACTGCTGATTCTCGACGAGCCCACGGCGGGCGTCGATATCGAACTCCGCCGCAGCATGTGGGAGTACATGCGCCGCATCAACCGCGATGAGGGCACGACGATCATCCTGACGACGCACTATCTCGAAGAGGCCGAGAGCCTGTGTCGCAATATCGCCATCATCAACCACGGTGAGATCGTACGGAATACCAGCGTGCGCGAGCTGTTGGCGGAGCTGGACACCGAGACTTTTCTCTTGGACCTGGCCGAACCGTTGACACGCGTGCCTGCCATCGAAGGATTCGAGCTACAGCAGATCGAGCCGTCCCAGTTGGCGCTGGTCATTCACCGTGGCCAGCAGCTGAACGATGTGTTCAGTGCGCTGAGTGCGCAGGGGATTCAGGTGGTCTCCATGCGTAACCGTGCCAACCGCCTAGAGGAGATGTTCGTTTCCATGGTAGAGAGCAGCCAGCAGGCCATCGATCAGCGTGAGCAACAGGAGGCCAGCGCGTGAATATCATGCAAACTCTGGTGGCCCTTTGGACGTTGGTGCTCAAAGAGATCAAGCGTTTTACCCGTATCTGGCCGCAAACCCTGCTGCCGCCGTCGATTACCATGGCCATGTATTTCATCATTTTTGGTAACCTGATCGGGTCGCGCATTGGTGATATGGACGGTTTCAGCTATATGGACTTCATTGTGCCAGGACTGATCATGATGTCGGTGATCACCAACAGTTACTCCAACGTGGCGTCCAGCTTCTTCTCCAACAAGTTTCAACGCTCCATCGAAGAGATGATGGTGTCACCCATGCCCAACGGCGTGATTCTCTCCGGGTTCATACTCGGCGGCATGGCGCGGGGGTTGGGCGTGGGGTTGATCGTTACTCTGGTATCGCTGTTCTTCACTCGTTTGACGGTCGAGCATCCGCTATTGACGATACTGGTCGTGGTGCTGACCTCGGCGCTGTTCTCCATTGGCGGATTTATCAACGCGCTGCTGGCGAATAAATTCGACGATATCTCTATCGTGCCGACGTTCATTCTGACCCCATTGACCTATTTGGGTGGCGTGTTCTACTCGATTTCGATGCTGCCGGATTTCTGGCAGGGCGTATCGATGCTCAACCCGATCTTGTATATGGTGAACGTCTTTCGCTACGGCTTTTTGGGCGTTTCCGATATTCCGGTAGGCTGGGCACTGGCCGCTATTTTTGCCTTTATCATCGTGCTATTCATGGTCGCGCTGACCATGCTAGAGCGCGGCAAAGGCATTCGCAGCTAATGGGTGGTAACGGCCGCCCACCGACATGCCTTCATTGACATCGCACGACTGAGAGAGTGTCCATGGCACATCGCCCCGATACCTTAGAACACGCGCCCTTGGGGCGCGACTCCACTTACCCGGAGCAGTACGACGCGGGGCTTCTATACCCCATTCCTCGCGCAGCCAACCGTGCGCCGCTGGGCATCGACGAGCGTACGCTGCCGTTCGTCGGTGAAGACGAGTGGCATGCCTTCGAGGTCTCTTGGCTCAACGCGCGCGGTAAACCCATCGTCGCGGTGGCGCGTTTTCGCTTACCCGCCAGCTCGCCGCATCTCATCGAGTCCAAATCTTGGAAGCTCTATCTCAACAGCCTCAACCAAACCCGCTTTGCCAGCCAAACTGAGGTAGAAGAGACGCTAGTGCGCGACCTGAGCCGCGCTGCCGGTGCTAGCGTTAGCGTCGAGTTGCTGGGCGTTGATGACAGTGAACTGGCGCCCAAGCGCCTGCCAGGGGAGTGCTTAGACGACCTGGATATTGAGGTGAGCGACTACACGCCAAGCGCCACGCACCTTACTGCCAGTGATGAGATCGTCGAAGAGACGCTGCATTCGCATCTGCTAAAATCCAACTGCCCGGTGACCGGTCAGCCGGATTGGGGAAGCGTCTTGATTCGCTATAAAGGTCCCAAACTCGACCGAGAAGGGCTACTGCGCTACCTGATTGGCTACCGGCAGCACCAGGATTTTCACGAGCACTGTGTCGAGCATATCTTCACTGATTTAATGCAGCAGGCGAAGCCGGAAGAGTTGCTGGTGTTGGCGCGCTACGTGCGACGCGGCGGCTTGGACATCAGTCCGTGGCGTGCCACACCGGGCCTTGCCCCTCCCAGCCCTCTGCGCTTGGCGCGCCAGTAACGCTCACCTCAATGGATAGGAGTTTCCATGGACGCACTCACGCTGCTTCACGAACGTAGTTCCATGGGCAAGCTCGCCGAGCCTGCCCCTAACGGCGATCAGCTCAGCGCCATTTATCAGGCGGCCCTGCGTGCCCCTGACCACAAAGAACTGCGCCCGTGGCGCTTCATCGAGTTCACTGGCGAAGGCCGGGAGCGCCTAGGCGAGCTGTTTGCCGAAGCGGAGTTTCAGGAAGACCCCAGCGTCAGCGATGATACGCTCGATGCCGCGCGTAAAAAGCCGTTACGCGCGCCGATGATCATTGCCGTGATTGCCAAGGTCACCCCGGATATTCCCAAAGTACCCAAAATGGAGCAGGTGATCTCTGCTGGCTGTGCGGCTCACGGCATTCTGCTGGCTGCCCACGCGTTGGGCCTGGGAGCCATGTGGCGCAGCGGTAAGTACGCTTTCGATCCGGTGGTGCGTAAAGGTCTTGGGCTCGATGAGGAGGACGAGGTCGTGGCGTTCATCTACCTCGGCAGCCTGGGCGGACGTCACAAACCCGTGCCAAAGCACGACGTGGCAAGTTTCGTCGAGCACTGGCGCTAATGCACGCCGCCTAGCGATGAAGGAGAGCAACATGCGCCATACGCGTCAGCCGGGTATGCCATACCCTCGTTTGCCGTTACCAGACGGGGAGGAGGATCTTCAGGCTTTCCAACGTTGGCTAGAGGCCGCCATCCCTATGGTAGAGGCGCTGGGTATTACCCATATGAGTCAAGCCAATGGCGCGCTCACGTGGCAACTGGCGCTTACGCCTAATCTCAATGACAAAGGCACTGGCTTCGGCGGAGCACTGACCGCGCAAACCACGCTGCAAGGCTGGTGTTGGGTCACTCTGTGGCTTCGTCAGCAGGGCAGAGCGCAAGACGTGGTGGTCGCCGAGGCCGACCAACGGTTTCTTGCTCCGGTCACAAGGGACTATCGCCTCATCTGCACGCCCAGCCATCCGGAGGGCCCTGTCCAGCTTGCCGACAAACTCAACGAGCGAGGCAAAGGCAGTATCGAATTGACCCATCAGCTCTACTGCGGTGATGCACTCTGTTTAGAAGCCCACGGACGCTACGCCGTGCTGCCCAATGCCTAATCAGGAAAAGGCTTGCTATTTCACGGCTTAGGCCATAGAATACGCGCCGTTCTGTTGAGAAAGGCAGCGCCCGACGGCAGAGCAACAATGTGGAGAGGTGTCCGAGTGGTCGAAGGAGCACGCCTGGAAAGTGTGTAAGTCGAAAGGCTTCGAGGGTTCGAATCCCTCCCTCTCCGCCACGAAATATAGAAGGGGAATCAACATCTTATGTTGATTCCCCTTCGTCGTTTTTGGGCCTTGGGATCGGTTTTGGGAACAAGCCTGGGAATGCTAAAGGTCTAGCTGCTTCTCGATGAGCGCTGGGATGTCCGGGCCGTCGCTGCGTATCCACTTGCCGTAGCGGCGCTGAATCATGGTGATCGTGGCGTGGCCAACGTGGTTGGAGATCCAGTGCAGCGGCACCACACCCAAGGAAAGCAGCTGGCTGATGAACGTGTGCCGGCACTGGTTAGGGCCACGGTAGCGAACGCCAGCGCGTTTGAGGTGGGTTTTCCAGAAGCGCTCGCGAATGGCGTTCTCGTAGAACGGCTCGTTGTTACGGGAATTCAAAAACACCAGGCGTAGCTTCTCTTTTCGCACCGTCCGGTTATCCCGGTCGACTACCTCGTAAACACGCGGCTCCAGTTTTCCAGTGATGGCATACTGCGCCTGCAGCGCCTCCCGGGCAGGTTTGAGCAGGTGATGCACCCGGGTAGAGCGCTTGGTTTTCGTCACCTTGAAACGCCCCCGCACGACCGCCCGCCGATAGCGAATAATCCCCTTATCCACATCCAGTATGTCTTCCCAGGCAAGCGCCTGCGCCTCTGAAATGCGTGGCCCATCGAACAAGGCAAACTTGATCAGGTTCAGCTCCTGCTCGCGTGTGGTTGGCGTGTCCAGGATCAGCTTGATCTCGCTGCGCGTGAAAGGGTCGGGATCTTCATCATCCGGCAAGCGAATGGTGATGCCGCTGGTAGGGTCGAACGACTTCTTATTGCGCGTGGCATAAAGCCGAAAGGTTTGCCGCATGATGCTGACGATCTCTTTGATCGTCTTGTTGGCCAGCGTGGCCGAGAGCTCCTTTTGAATCCACGACTGCAGCTCGATGTGGTCGATCGCATCCGCCTGCGCTTCGCCCCACTTCGGCCTAACGTGGGTTTCAGCCTTGGAAAGCACACCGCGATAGCTGGAGTACGCCAGCTCGTTTTTCTTGATGGCCAGCCACAGATCCAGGTAGTGACCGAAACGGTTCTCCGCCAGGCGCCTGGAGTCAGGAAAGTGGCGGGCGTAGTCGAACGTGCCGGCTTCGATCTCGTAGTTGATGATGGTCGCCAGGCGCTTCGCATGTTCGATGTTTTTCTCAGTCGCTGCACCAGGCAGCGGCTCGCGGCACAGCTCCCCCTCCCAGCGGAAATAGATGCGCACGGCGTTGCCGCGAACTTCAACCCCATCAGCCATGAAGCCCCCTTTGTTAAACTGTAAATATAAACAGTGTATTTCAGTTTGAAAGGGAGCGAAACGCTTTGCTTTCTTATACCGTTATTTTAGTCATTTGAATAAACCGCCGCTTAATGCGGCGGGAGAGGGAGGTGGCTACTAGTTCATATTTTCGTTGATATCGTATTTGCGGATGAGTTCTCGGCACCGAGATAGCTCTTCTCTTAGGTGAGTTATCTCACGTATCAAGCTAGCCTCAGTTTGGGTTGGAGCCTGATTTCTCAAAGCGTTAAAGCTGGCGGATAAGCGGGCATGTTCCTCCTGAGTTAAAGGGCCTCGTAATGATTTCGCTAAGATCTGATCAATCGGATTGCTGCTCATAACTCACTTTTTTATTTCAAGCGCCATTGTTGGTACCGCTTACGAATAGCATAAAACATGCTTGCCGCACGATGGTCATGATCCAACTCCGCCCGGCTCTGGATCTCGCAAGCAGCACAAAGCCAATCGCGGGCGTCTTCTGTGTTGTGGGTGCCGTCGGGCAGTTGGCTCTCGGTCATGCCGTGCTTGGCGCGCCGGCGGCGGTCGAGGTAGAGCTGAAACTGCGCGTCCTGGCACAACATTGCGGCTTGCCGGGCAAGCTTGCCGCCCTTGGTACCGTTAGCGGCCATAGCGCCCCCGTTGTTCGCGGATGCTTTGGCACTCGATGCACGTGGCTACCCAGGGCAGGGCATCGCGACGGGCTTGGGGGATCTCGTGGCCGCAGTCCTCGCACTCCGGGTCTGGGTTGGGAATGCGCAGGGAAAGGCGGCTGCTGAGGGCGGCTTGCATGCGGCGCTCCATCAGATCGGCGGCGATGTCGGCGTTGTCGGCCATTGTTACTGCTCCTTCTCTTGCTCGATGGCGGCAAAGCGCTGCATTAGCCTGTTTCCATCAGGCGTGTACTCGTGCAGCTCATCACTGGCGTAGAGGCTCCACTCGATAATGGTGAGTGCGGCTTGCTGCAGGTCGCGGTCCAGTACCCGTAGGCGGGTGAGATCCAGCGGCCAGGCGTAACTGTTGTAAGCGGAAAGCAGAATGCGCCGGCAGTGGTGGCTTTGGCCGCTTTCTTTCTGGGCCACGACGGCGAGGCGACTCCAGGCATCTGGGCCTTTTAGGTCGAGCGTTTGGCGCTTTTGATCGGCTTCATCTTCGGCGGCAATCATGGCTTCCAACGCCAGGCGGTTGCGCTCACGAATACGCTGAACCACCAGGGGCATACTGGGTTGAGTAGTCATCACAGGCTCCTTCATGCTTGAAACACCCAGCACTTCACGCTGCCGCCGTGCAGGCGGACGCGGGAGTTCACGGTGCGGTTGGATTCGATAAACTTGCGGGTCTTGCTGGTCTTCAAATAGCGCTTCAGCTCGCGCATTTCGGGGGTGCGCAGCTTGTACTCGGCGCAGGTGCGCTCGAAGTCTTTGAGGTTCACGGCGATGTGCTCGCTGCCCTTGCCGTAGTGGTTGAGCTGCGGCTCATCGCGCAGGCCTTCGATGTAGTCGAAGGCTTCCCAAAATTCGGCCACCATCGGGTGATCGGCGTTGATGGATTGCTGCCGCTCGCGGGCCATCTGCTCCACCATGCCGTTGGCCATATCGATGATTTGCTGGTCGAACAGCCCCAGGCCCTCCGGCCCCAGGCACTCCACCAACGCCATTAGCTGGCCGTGGCACTTGGCGATGCGCAGCACCTTGATTTCCGGGTCGTCGGCCAAGCGGTCGGCGTAGTGGCGGGCGCGCTGGGTGATGGTGGCCAGCAGCGCGGCTTCCCGCTGGGCGACGGCCAAAGCGAACTGGCTGACGTGCTCGAGCTCGGTACGCTCCAGCGCCTCGGCCAGCGCTTTGGTGGTTTTGTTCTGACCATCCCGGGTGAAATGCAGGTGGCAGATACGGGTTTGAATCGCTTCGCCCGCCTGCACCGGAGCGTTCTGGCTAATCACGATGCTGCCGCGAAAGGGCGGCTCGTAGGTGTCGTTACCGCTGTTCTTCACCCCACGGGCGCGGATCGAGCGGCCGTTGAAGGCGGTTTTCAGCTCATCCCAATCGAACTGCTTCTGCTTGGCCCCGCCTTCCTGCTCGCGGTCGGATTCGATCAGTACCACCGGCAGGTTGCTCACCTGGGCAAAGTTACGGCTGCGGGCGGGCATGGTGGCCTTGCTGGGATCGAAGCCTTCATAGTCGCGGCGGCCGCACAGCTTCCAGAGGAACTCGATCAGCGTGGATTTACCCGCGCCGGCTTCGCCCACAATTTCCAAAAACGGGAAGCTGCCCATCTCGGCGCGGATCTGCTCGGCCAGCAGGCTGCCCATCCAGTACGCCAGGGCCACCACGCCCCGGGAGCCAAACGCGCCCAAGAGCTGCTGCGTCCACTCGGTGCTGAACGCCTTGCGGTCGGGGTTGATGTGCAGCGATACGGATTGGCTCAAGGTTTTCAGCTGGCGGCGGGGGCCAAGCTCGAAAAAGTCCTCGCTGTTGATGGGCACCACCTTGCCACCGGCCACGGCAAGATCGCCGAACACATACGCGCCGTGCTCCTTGCTGTAGCCGATGAAGTCGATGGTCTCGACGGTTTTGATGTTGCCGATCTGGTCCTGCAGCAGGCTATCGAGCTGCTGGCTGGTGCCTGTCCACACCGCGCCGGGGGCAATGCCCAGCAGGCGCTTTTTGTACTCAGAGGCAGAGGCCAACTGGCCACCGCTAAAGGTGTTTTTGATCGGCGGGCGGCCGTCGGGAAACTCCACGCGGTAGTAGTACCAGCTCTCATCGGTTACCGCGTTGGCCTGGTAGTACAGCGCCGTGGGGTAACAGGTACAGATGCGCTTCACGCTGCCGGATTGCTCCAGCGCCGCATCGCGCAGGGCGGGGTCGATCTGCCGCTGGTCTTCGCCGTCTAGCCCATCGGCGCGCAGGGCGCGGTCGAAGGCGTCCATATCCAGCTTCCACCACCAGAGCTGACGTTTGAACTCGAACCAGAACTCCCGCTGTTCACGGCGCTTGTACATCAACAGCGCCTTCGCCATGGCCGTGGGGGCCAACAGCAGGTCGCCGTGGTAGCGGTAGGTTTCCTGGTGTTTCTCTGTCAGCTCGCCGCGCTGGTGGGCGTCGTTCCAGTCGTGGCCACCGTGCGGGATCTGCGCCGCGTGGCACTCCCAGCCCGCCGCCCGGGCGCGCTTTACGTGCTTATGAGTAGCGTTGTGGCCGGCGCGGTTGTTATCCAGCGCCCATACCAATGTGGGGCGGCTGATACCGGCCTGGTGCGCGGCATCGGAAAGGGCGTTCAACGCCTCATCGGGGTAGTTGCCGCAGCTCATGGCGGAAACGGCCGCGATGCCGTGGTGGTAAAGGGCGATCGCATCGAAGATGCCCTCTACAATCCACACTTCCTCAGCCGCGACTAAGTCAGCGGCCGTGAGTGCTGGCGGGCACCACCACTGACCTTTGTAGCGGCCAACGAAATTGGCCTTCTGCTTACCGAAGCGCTCCGGGTTATCCAGCAGGCGCTCCCAGTAAGCGCCGCCGGGCAGGGCGAAGCGCACGGTGGCGGTACCGCCGATCTCCGGCTTCCAGTAGCTCTCTTGGGTGTACCAGCCCTGAATGCGGGAAAGCTCGAACCCCCGGCCATCGCGCAGGTAGCCATCGGCCACCGGCGTGGTGGAGCTGGGCGTTTCGTTCGCTTTCGGGCTGTAGCGCTCGCTCCAGGAACGGAACAGATCCGGGAACAGCGCCTTAATGTGGATTTGCGCGCCACAGTTGTTTTCCCGCCCGCATTTCAGCATCCACGGGGCTTCGGCGTTGATGTACGCCTCGCGCTTACCGCACTCAGGGCAGCGCACCCGTTGCAGGTAGGGGCCGCGCTCAATCGCCTCAAAATCGCTGATTAAGCGCGCAACAATGTCCTGGCGCAGCGATGAATTCACGCTCGCCTCCTTATTCAACAAATGGATGGGGCTGGGCTTGGGGTTAGATCACGGCACCGGCTGGGCCGTGGGTGCCCCCTTTCGGCCGGGCATACCACACAGGCCGAAAGGGGCGTGGTGGCCGCGGGGGCCTTGGGTGATGGGCAGCTCTCTGCATCGTCTTAACCCTCATAACGTTCGTCGTTGGCGGCTGGGCGGGTGATGTCCAATTGCATCTGCTGGATCAGGCGAGGCGCGAACGGAAGATCCACCCGGGCGTTGGGGATATCGCTTGGGGTTAGGGTGTGCAGCACCTGAAACCCTGCCTTGCCTCGAAAGCCGCACTCCACGTTGCGGCACTCCACTACCCCTTCGCGGTACACCGGCGTTAGCCCCTGGCTGTTACGGACCCGCATGTTGTGGCCGCAGTGGGGGCAGGGCATACGGTGCTTGGAAGCGGTCGACATCAATGGTTTCTCCCTACCGGATAAAGGGCGCGGCCGCGGCCGGTGAGCCCTTGGGTGCCTTTGCGTAGCCGCCGCCGCAGTAGCCATTCGGCGGCGTCGTCCAGGCTGGTTAAATCCTGCTGTTCACACACCTGCTGCAGCGCGGCCTCTAGCTGGTCGTTCAGCGGAAGGCGTTCGCCGCGTGCCGGTTGGTCAGCCATACCTCAATGCTCCTTGAGGGCCTCAAAAAGCCCTGCCTTTACGACGCCTGCTGGGGCACAGTGCTAAGTGAGAGATCCGCAACGCCCAGCGTCTCTAGGGCTTCTTTCAGCACCAGTTGGCGCAGCAGCGATGCCCGCTCGATGCCGGTGTAATCCACCAGCGCATCGATCAGTCGGGCCTCGTACTGATCCAAATTGAGAGCGGCGTAGCGGGTGCGCACACGTTTGGGGTCCTGGTACATGGCAAACATCCTTATGCAGGCAGGGTCATTCGGCATTCAGCGTGTCTTGGTCGTACTGGGCGATGCCACGCAGCATAAGCATCCGTGCCGTGGCCGAGAGCGAGCGCATTTCCAGCTCGGCGATGCGCTCCAGGTCGGCGCGTTCGTCTTCGGTCATGCGCGTCAGTACTGTGCTGGTGCAGCCTTTGGGGGCATAAATTGGCTTTGGGGCAATGGCGTTGGTCGAGGTCATGGGGTAGGCTTCCGTATCAGGTTGAATAACTTTGGCCGCAGCGGTTTAGCGCTCGTACAAGCGCACCAGCTTGCGCTGCAGGAAGTGCTCATCCATGTGGGTGCGCAGTTCGCACAGGGCGTCTTCCACCTGCTCAAACGGCGCGTTTTGGGCCAGCATCGTGGCAGCGAGCTGGCTCACCGCCTGGGCGGTGGTGCGCTCTTCCAGCGCTTCGAGATCGGCCAGCGGGTTGGGCTTATTCGTGCCCTGGCGCAGCGCCGTTTCAATGGTGCGGCGGGTACGTGGCGAACAGCGTTCCAGGTTCACTTCCACCCCGCGAAACAGCACGGTGGGGGAAGGCGGCAAGATGATAGTGGCAATGATGGTGACCATGGCAGTGGTTCCTTTTGCATGTGTATCGAAGTGAAAGACATAAACAGAATGGTACCGAATGGTTTCCATGTCAAGAGTTGCGAGGTCTAAATGGTTTCATTGGGTGAAAGGCTACGCGAGGAAAGGGAGCGGCTGGGGATGTCACAAACCCAGTTTGGTGACCTTGCCCAAGTAACTAAGAAGACGCAGATGCTCTATGAAGGGGACCAAAGAAGCCCAAAAGCCGACTATCTGACGGCAATTGCTTCTCAGGGAGTAGACGTTCAATACGTGCTCACTGGAAACCGTTCGGTACCAGAGTCCCAGCCTTTAGGCTTACCGGTAACCGAACCGGGGCCAGAGCTTTCGCCGGTGCTTATGTACGACATTGAAGCGGCAGCGGGCGCTGGCCGAAGCTTTGAGGGCGAGCCGGTAAAAACGACACTGTATTTTTCCAGCTCAGAGCTTGCGGAGCAGGGGCTCGACCCTGCGCAAGTGGTAGGCGTTAAGGTACGGGGCGATTCAATGCTTGGGACGCTAGACGATGGCGACTGGGTATTGGTGGATCGCAGCAACCGCGATCCGAAGCAGGAAGGTGTGTTTCTGCTGCTAGTGAGTGGGGAGCGAAGAATTAAACGAGTACAGCGCCTGGCGGGCGGGGCGCTGTATTTGATTAGCGATAACGACCATTACCAGCCGGAGATGATCAAGCCGCAGGATATGCACGATGTGGAGATTTTAGGGCGGTGTGAGATTCGGATTGGTCGGGTGGTTTGAATATTCTAATCGAAGGGAATCAGAGTGTATGAAAGTTAAGTACGTTGGTATAAAACTAAAAAGTGACTGTGCTGCTATAAGCTCTGAAGAGTTTTACGAAGAGCTTGAGAGTATATCTGGTCTCATAGTTGAGAGCCCCTCAGCCGAAAGGCATTTTTATTTTGATAATACGACAAGAGATGGGTATCTTTTAGGGCTCGTTGTTACTTTAAAAGATCAAAGAAGGTTTTGTAAAGCGAGTCTAGATGACGGTGAGCTCACGCTTAAAACAGAAGATCTAATTGGTGATGATAAGCTCGTAGACTTTAATTTTTTAGCTATCAGAAAAGATACTAGAAAAGGTGTTTATCAATATTATCATAATTCTTGTAGTGCAAATGTTTTCGGTGATGTTTGTAAGAAAATATTTTACAATAAGAAAGAATTGTTAATACATGATGAATATCTAGTGTTAGCGCCTGGTGAAGCTGCTTACGATAACTCAAAACAGTATAAGAAAGCACAAAAGAAATATGCGGGTAGACCAAAATTTGCTATTTTGATTGATAGTAGAGAAGTGGATCAAATTATACGTTCATACAGAAAAGTAAAAGAGTTGGATGTGACTTTTGAGGCGGTTGAGTCACCAACAGATGCCGCTATTGCGGCGCGTCAGTTATCTGATTCTGTATCACTTAAGTACCGCATTGGAGTTGTAGAAGATGTTGAAAATATAGCTCAAGCTGCAAGGCAGTTATGCAACACTTTAGGTTTTCTAAGAGGCAAAGCTGTTGCTGAGGATGAGTTTGGAGAGGAACGTATAATAAATCTGATTAATTGCCCTCATGATTTTGGTCAAGAAGACTTTGATGAACTAGCATATCGAGTGGATGAGCTTAAAGCATCGGAGTTTTGTGATAATGATATACTCGATGACTTGATCAGTATATTAGAGAAGCCGGAAAATGCGCCAATTTTCGCAGTTGATAACTAAATTTAACAAGTTCTTCTTTATTGATAGGCTGTTAAAAAGAATCGAGGCTAATCTTTTGTCTCAGCTTCTTATATGCCTACTTATTTCGTTTGCTTGTCTGTATTTGTTATCTAATCTTTACACTGGCTGCGCAGATGATTTCGTATTTTTCTATGGAGAGAAACTTAGAGGATTTCTTTTTTCTGGGTTTTTGACTGTAGGTTCTTTTCTTTTGTCGCTTAAAACATTTGTTGTAGTTAACTTAAAAGATAAGCTGTTTGACTCGGAATCATATAAAAACAAATATAGAGCGATGAATGCTCTTGGTGCTGAAGATGAGATAGATTATAAAGATTTATATAAGCCTCTCGCAAACCTAACTGGTTTTTTGTTTTTTGCCATTCTTTTTTCTATTCTTACAGCTGTGTCTCAATTTTCATTAGGGCTTTTAAATGATTTCTATTATGTGATGTTTTGTATTTGGATGGCTGTTTTCACAGCCACCCTTTTATTGAATTCACTTAGGTTGATTAGGAGTAACCTTTTGGTCTGGCTAGGTTATAAGTAGTTTGCTTTGTTTTTATTTATGCATTGAGATTCTTGTTTTAAATGTTTGTGTGTCGGCTGTTTTAGAGGTGTCTTTTTATTTCTTTTAGTGCTTCTTCTTCAGCCCAGTTGTAATCCAGCTTGACTTCTCTAGGTGTGTTTTCTTGGTATATTTTGAGCTGTTTTTCGCTAAGATTTTCAAGTGGGTTTTTTATCTCCTTCATTCCTAGGTGCTGTAGTATAAAAGCAAGTCTTATCCTTTTGGTGTTAGTTGACTCTTCAAGGAAGTTTATTTCTTCTTCGATGAATTTTTTTGTGTCATCGTATATATAAGCATAGTGTGGGCTGGTTTCTTTGTTGTCAATCTTTGCGGATATTATAGTAATTCCTTCAGGGTCTTCTATATACTCTGGGTCATTGGCGAATTGAGTGCTTAATCTTTTCTTTAATCTTTCTAGTGTTTCAATGTCTTCTCTTGTTTTATCATTGAAATAATATTTTTCAATAAGCTTCCACGCAATGAGGTCTCTGAAGATTAATATAGCAGGCTTTAGTACTGCTGCTATGGCAATGGTGCCACCTGCTGCTATTATTGAAATGAAAATTGTTTTCATACTTAGTGATAGCGCAATTTCTCTTGTGACTTCTTCCATGTGAATTCCTTAAAGCCTGTAATTTAATTGACACAGTATTTTTGTCTTTAGTTAGATAGTGATAAGCGAGTTTTTCCCTGTCTTTGGTGTTTGCTAGCCCAATTCATGAAAGCTAAACTGGTTAAGTTGAGTGCTCCAGCCGCATAGTAGGAATTTTGATGCTGACTTACTCTGGTAATGCTCAACCGCAGTCTTTAAGGTGCTCACGGCATCTAACACATCTGCCTCTGTCTTGGTTTGGAAAACAAAAACTTTGTACTCCGAGTCAGCTTGGAGAAGCTTATGGAAATCATACAATAACGAGGAGATCTTGGATTCAGACACCTCGATTTCCATGGTGAGCACGACTCTCACAAGGTTGTCATTTTCATCAAATTCACGCCCGATGCCTGTCAAGCTTGTTGGAACCTGGAATCAGGCGGCTTCTAATCGCTGATCGCGTTGAACCAGCGGGTCTTCCCGGTCCGGGTTCAGCCAGACCGTCCGGCGCGGTGTCCAGTTCCGAGTGGC
>NZ_JAKRFL010000039.1:0-6184 GCF_022348105.1 Halomonas sp. MMH1-48 | reverse complement strand
CCCCTGACAAAAAGTATTCTGGAAACCTACCCAGAAAAAGTGCGGCTCATCGTGCGCTACACTCCTTTCCACGGCGACGTATCGGACAAGGCCATTCGGGTATTAGAAGTTGCTCGTCGTCAGGGCGTCTTTGAACCGGTACTGGAGAGGCTGCTGGCTCGCCAGGATCAATGGGCTTCACATGGCAGTTTTGATGAATCCGCTATCCTCGATATCGCGAGCCAAGGAGGCCTTGATTTAGCGGCTGCCGAAGAGCAACTGACTTCTGCTGAGGTGCAGGCGGTGATTGACCAAGACATGGCGGATGTCAGAGCCAATCAGATTCGCCAAACACCTACCTTTTTTGTCAATGGCGAGCCTTTAGACCCCTTTGGTATGCAAGAGCTGATTGATGCCGTCGAGAGTGAAGTAGCGGAGATCTCTGGGGAAGAGGATGGCCAGTGATGCAGCGCTGGTGGTTACTAGGCTTGGTGGGCTTTTACCCCTTGCTAGCCGAAGCCAATTGGCAAACGCATCTGTCATTGCCTCCGTCTGAACTTAGCCCTGTCAAGTTACAGGCGGCTAGCGAGCAAGAAGGCACATTACCGCTCGATAGCGTTGATACCCTAACCTTTGGGCGTGATGTCGTCATTGATACCACCCTCTACGAGGCCTTGGCAGCAGAAGGTGTCCCAACGCGTTTCGCCACTAAACTGGAAACACTGCTCAGCGAGTTTATCGCAGCGCCGCTGGAGTTTTCTGGCAGTGAACGTATTCAATTAGTGTGGGAGGAAGATCGACGCCAGGACGGCGCCCGTGTTGGGCCACCACGCCTCAGTTATGCCGCTCTGCCTGATCAGGCAGAGCCCTTGGAGGTCATATGGCCGGTCACCCAAAAGGGGGACGTAGCTCTTTTCAAAAGCGACACCCTGCTAGGCACGTTGCGGTTGCCCGTGCTTAGTGCCCGCTTAACGTCTCGCTTTGGGAATCGGCGACATCCTGTGTATGGAGGGATGCGTCCTCATAATGGAATTGACTTGGCTGCGCCGACAGGAACGCCGGTCATTGCCACCGCACCTGGGCGCGTATTCTTTATGGGTCGCCAAGGGGGATATGGGCAGGTGATCGAGGTGGAGCACGACACAGGGGCCATTAGTCGCTACACACACCTTAGCCGATTCTCCCCACAGCTAGTGGTTGGGGATTTAGTCAATGCGGGAGAGTCGCTCGGAGAGGTAGGTTCCTCCGGGGTCGCCACGGGCCCCAACCTGCATTACGAAGTGAGAGTCAATAACCAGCCTGTTGATCCCCTTGGTCAAGGTCAACGCATCATGTTGGGTGAGCAGCCGACTCAAGGTGAATATCAAGCGTCACTTTACGAGGCAAGAGATCGCTTGGAACAAGCTATCGGCACGGCGTCCATTTATGACTTGATCTCGTTTAACGAGCCGTAACCACCCGTGCTTAGCAACGTTGCATGGATTGTTAGTAACGTGAACGTGTGCTTGCCTCGTTATGGAACCCTAGCGCTGTGATCACTCATCTAACACAAGACAGGTAATCGGTATGGAAGAGGTTTCTCTCGTCACAATGGGGGTATTGGGAAGCCTTGCCGCGGGCTTGATGACGGCTGTCGGGGCGCTTCCTATCTTGTTTACCAAAAGACCGAATCGTGGTGTTCGCGATTTAGCGTTGGGGTTCGCCGCTGGCGTCATGCTAGCGGCCTCTTTCTTCTCACTGATCATACCCTCCTTAGAAGCCTCGGAGCTGCGTTATGGCGGTAGCGTGGTACCTGCTGCCATTGCCTGTGCGGCCATCTTGCTAGGGATTGGAATGGTCGCACTACTGAACGAACTCTTACCTCATGAGCACTTCGAACAGGGGCGAGAAGGGCCAGAGGCTGCCTCACTACGTCGTATCTGGTTGTTTATTATTGCCATTACGATACACAACCTGCCAGAGGGGCTGGCCGTTGGCGTGGCCTTCGGCGCAGGGGGAAGCGAAGGAGGCATTCCACTAGCGATTGGCATTGGACTTCAGAATGCCCCAGAAGGACTGGCCGTAGCAGTATCACTGCTAGGCGTGGGCTATTCACGTTGGCGGTCATGGACGATTGCCGCCCTTACGGGGCTTGTTGAGCCGTTAGGTGGCTTATTAGGCGCTGGAGTCATCAGCATGTCACAAGCGCTACTGCCCTGGGGGTTGGCCTTTGCAGCGGGGGCGATGTTGTATGTGATCAGTCATGAGATTATTCCCGAAACTCATCGAAGCGGGCACCAAAAAAAGGCCACGCTGGGCCTCTCCATCGGATTGGTACTCATGCTGTTTTTGGATGTTTCGCTGGGCTAACCATTGGGCGTGGGGCGTAGCGTTAGTGCTAACCCAAGTCGTGAGCCCCTCCGTGCGATTTTTCAGTGATACAGAGCTGATGATCACTGATGACCTCAATGATTCGGCAGCTTTCCACTTTACCACCGGCACACTGTGTGACCATCCGTTGAAGCTCCTCACGCAGTATGGACAGTCGTTGAAGGCGGGACTCCACTTTCTTTAGGTGATGCGTGGCGATGGCATCGACTTCTTGGCAAGGCATATCAGGTTGATCTGACATGGCCAAAAGCTCTCGCACTGACTCCACCGAAAAGCCAAAGTCACGGGCATGACGAATAAAGGTCAAGCGCCGCACAGCGTCGTCTCCATAGCGGCGCTGCCCTCCGCCGGTTCGTGTCGCATCGCGCAACAGCCCAATACGCTCGTAATAGCGAACCGTTTCAGGTTTGCAATCGGCTCGTCGTGCTAACTCACCAATGCTGATACTTTGGCCGATCATCGACATGGTAAAACTCCTTACGCAGGGCTTGAAGCTGTAGTTGCTACAAGGTTTACACTTAAAAACCATAGCCCATTGGCAGGAGAGGCACCATGAAAACATCAACGCCGACAACAGCGCCTACCACCTTGACGCTGCGTGTTGAAGGCATGGACTGCGGCGGTTGTGAGCGCAAGGTTGTGTCGGCGCTAGAGCGACTGGAAGGCATTGAGGAAGTCACGGCAAGCTCGGTCACGGGATCGGTGAAGATTCACCACCACGATCACGGGGCCCCCTCGCGAAAGACCATTGAGGGCATCCTGAACGAACTAGGCTATCAAGTGGCTTCCCATGATGGCCAAACACGCGCATCTGGTGCTTCATCCTCTTGGTGGCAAACCGCTAAAGGGCGCTTGGTCATTATCACAGGAAATCTGCTGATAGTGGCCTTCGCGCTTCGTTTAGCATGGCCTGCGCTGGGTAATATGCCTTTCATTTTGGCCACGCTAGTCGGCTTAATACCCATTGCGCAGAGTGCCTGGGGCGCCCTCAAAATGCGCAATCCCTTTACCATCGAGATGCTGATGTGCATCGCTGCGCTTGGCGCATTGGCCATCAATGCTGCCGCTGAAGCTGCGATGGTCGTGTTCTTGTTCGCCGTAGGTGAGCTACTCGAAGGGGTAGCTGCTTCACGAGCGCGCCGCAGTATCTCAGCCTTGGCAAATTTAACACCCTCAACGGCGAGGCTGATGGACAATGGCCATCTGCGTGACGTCTCGGCGGAGTCACTTAAACCCGGGCAGCGTGTGCTGGTGCGGCCCGGTGATCGCGTACCCTGCGATGGACGCATCCTGGTGGGCACCTCCGACATTGACGAGTCGCCGGTAAACGGCGAGTCCATACCCCGTTCGCGAGCGCCTGGTGATGACATTTTTGCTGGCACAGTGAATCTTGATGCCGCCCTGGAGGTGGAGGTAACACGAGGCGCTGATGACAATACGATCGCACGCGTTATTCGTCTGGTTGAAGAAGCACAGGCCGCCAAGGCACCGATAGCACGCTTTATTGATCGTTTTGCGTATTACTATATGCCCGCCGTCGTCTTACTCGCCCTACTGATGGCGATAGTGCCACCGCTGGTATCGACCATGGCATGGTCGGAGTCGATTTACCGTGCGTTAGCATTGCTGTTAATCGCATGCCCCTGCGCGTTAGTCATTTCCACCCCAGCCGCCATCGCCGCCGGTCTCTCGGCGGGAGCTCGGCGCGGACTACTGATCAAAGGGGGAGCCGTTCTTGAACAGTTAGGTAAGCTTCGCTTGGTGGCATTAGATAAAACGGGCACCCTCACTGCGGGTACCCCAAGAGTCACAGATGTGGAGTCTTGGATTGCTGAGGAAGACGATAACAGCGTATTGCGGCTCGCCGCCGCAATAGAGCGGGATTCCAGTCACCCTATCGCCACGGCTATCGTTGAGCATGCCCGACAGTCGGGCATCAACCTCCCCACCGTCACCGGCGGCCGCGCTCTGGCGGGGCGCGGTGTTTCCGGCCAGGTGGAGGGTCGCGAGCTGAGCTTAATGACGCCTCGTCACCTTCACGAGAAAGTCATCCTTGAGGAAAGTCTCAGTGCTCGGATTGTCGCGTTAGAAGAAGCCGGTAAGAGCCTCGCTCTCCTCGTCGAAGGCGAGCGTTTACTGGGCTTGATCGCGGTTCGCGATGAGCCACGCGAAGATGCCATTGAAGGCCTAGCGGCGCTATCCCGTTTAGGCGTACAGGCGGTCATGCTCAGCGGTGATAATGCCCGCACCGTCGCTGCCACGGGGGGTCGCTTAGGCATTGAAGCGTACGGCGAACTAATGCCTGAAGACAAGGCAGCGTATGTTCGAGACTGGCAAGCGGCTGGCCGTGGCCCCATCGGTAAAGTAGGCGATGGCATCAACGATGCACCGGCACTCGCGGCAGCCGATGTGGGTATCGCGATGGGGGGCGGCACGGATGTGGCGTTGGAAACCGCCGATGCAGCCTTGCTCAAGAACCGCGTTACCGGCATCGCTGAGCTGATAGACCTCTCTCGTGCCACGCTGCGCAATGTGAAAACCAACGTTGTTCTCGCCCTTGGCTTAAAAGCCATTTTCCTAGTTACAACGGCGCTGGGTATTACCGGCATGTGGATTGCGGTGATGGCCGATACCGGTGCTACCGTCCTGGTGACGTTGAACGCCATGCGACTGCTGGGTTACCGCTTTTCGCCCAGTACCGCAATGACAGGCCTGTCACAAGGAAAAACAACGTCATGAGAACAGCGCCAAACGATAGCCCTTCACGTCGCTGGCCATGGTTCACATTAGCTTGCGTGATGGCTCTAGCCGATCAACTGGTCAAGGAAATTGTGCATGCCCAGATGTCGTTTGGCCAAGTCATTCCGCTAACGCCGTTTTTTAACTGGGTTTATACCGGGAACACAGGAGCCGCTTTCAGCTTTCTCGCAGAAGCAGGGGGTTGGCAGCGCTACCTCTTTCTTGGTTTAGCGTTGGTGGTGGTCGTCGTATTGGTTGTGCAGCTATGCAAACCCCTGTCGCGCTTGGAGGCCTGTGCGTACAGCCTGATTCTTGGCGGCGCGCTCGGTAATACTGTTGATCGCTTAGCGCGAGGGTACGTCGTCGACTATCTGGACATTTACTGGGGCGAATGGCATTGGCCCGCCTTTAACATGGCCGATATCGCGCTATTTGCCGGTGTATTGATGTTCGCGGTGGCGTTATGGCGTGAAAGTCCTGCTTTTAAGCGCTCTGAGTAACGCTATGGATGTGGTCGATAAAGATAAAGAATATACGCTTTTTGCTGGGCGCTCCTCACCAATAGTCGATTGCGTTGTAGCGCTCGCCGCTGGGGTGCTGACCACCTTGAGTGCCGCCCCCTTTTCCCTATGGTGGCTTGGCCCAGTGAGCGTGGCACTGGTCTATTGGAGAATAGCGTCGCTAACGCCCGCCATGGCCACCCTGCGAGGGTGGTGTTATGGGGTAGGCCTGTTCGGTTCAGGCACGTCGTGGGTCTTCGTTGCTATTCACGATTTCGGTGGCACCGGGGCCTTGGTGGCGATGTTCCTCACCACGCTATTTGTTAGCGTCCTGGCGCTCTTCTTTGCAGTCCCCTTTGGGCTCTATCGACGCATCACGGGGCCACGGTTCGCCTTTCTTAGCTTTGCCGGTATGTGGGTGGTGAGCGAATGGCTACGCACCTGGTTGCTCACCGGCTTTCCCTGGTTATTGCTGGGCACCTCTCAGATAGATTCTCCACTAGCCCCATGGGCGCCCGTTGGTGGTGTGTACTTGCTGTCACTCATGACCGCGCTGACAGGTACGTTAGGGGTAGAGGTACTGCGTCGCCGCTGGA
>NZ_JAKRFL010000038.1:0-6695 GCF_022348105.1 Halomonas sp. MMH1-48 | reverse complement strand
GCAAGTGCTCCTATTTTTACACACCAAATTACATACCGTGTAAAAACTAAAAATGCCCCATAAGCCTTTGCTTATGGGGCATTCACTCACTCACCAACAGAAGTACACAAAATTCACTATATACTCCTGGTGGCCTCGTGGTAGTAAACGTATATATAGGAGATTGTCACGTTTCGGCAGTCGAGCTACATATCTGCCTGCTCTGCTACTGGCGCTAATTTGAGGATCAATTGCAACCGATCACGCACCTCCAACTTCTTGAAAATAGCACTCAAATGCGCTTTCACCGTTCGCTCGGTGATATCCAACTGGCGGGCCGCTTCCTTGTTGGTAGCACCACGCGCAACCGCGAGTGCAACACCGCGCTCTCGCTCGGTCAGCAGCCCTAAGTAATCGCTATGCTGGTAGCGGTCATGATCAACACGCTGCTGAAGAGCTTTGAACGTACCGCCAAGTACTTTAGCCAGTAACTCTTGCCCTACCCAGACTCCCTGGTTCGTAACGACCAGCGCCACTTGGTTGAGCACATCGGCGGCGGCCAGGGTGTGCACATAGCCTCTTGCGCCCAGATCCAGTGCACTCAGCGCCTCTCGGTCATCAGGGGTGTAGCTAAGCACCACGACAATGGCACCCTGTTCGACTAATTTAGGCAGTAGTGAGGGCCAGCTCTCGATGGTCGTCGAGAGCCAAGCGAGATCGTTGGGTGATATCTGATGCTCGTAGGTGGCTGGCGTCGAAGCTCCTACATTTTGGAACGCTTTTTTCCACCGCGCCTTTAAACTGCCATCTGTTGTGATAAACCAGTGTTTCATCAGCGCTCCCCCATGGAATCTCGCCACGCCCTTAAAACAGGTTTCAGCATA
Organism: Halomonas sp. MMH1-48; assembly: GCF_022348105.1. Taxonomy (NCBI): domain Bacteria; kingdom Pseudomonadati; phylum Pseudomonadota; class Gammaproteobacteria; order Oceanospirillales; family Halomonadaceae; genus Halomonas; species Halomonas sp. MMH1-48. The sequence continues at coordinate 5,832 of NZ_JAKRFL010000038.1, read as the reverse complement.
AACTGCATCACCGTTCGCTTACCGGTGACGATATCGACCTGCGCCGTCATGCCCGGTATTACCTGCAGCCGGTCGGCTACGTTTTCATTCTCTAAGCTGCGCACTCGCACCAGATAAAACGTGTTGCCGTCATCATCGGTGATGGTATCGGCACTGATGTGCTCAAGCTCTGCCTGTAGACCGCCGTAGATGGCATAGTCGTAGGCGGTGAGCTTGATGGTGGCTGGCTGGCCTGGGTGAAGGAAGGCGATGTCTTGAGGCGCAATCCGTGCTTCCACGAGCAGTTGATCATCGGTAGGCACGATTTCCACCACTTCCTGGCCAGGCTGGGCAACACCGCCAATGGTATTGATGTGAATACGCTGCACGATGCCATCCACCGGCGAGCGAATTTCCGTCAGCCGCACTCTATCCTGCAGCCCCGTACCCGACTGCTGTAGTGCGTTGAGCTCGCCCAGCGCTTGCGCGAGGTCGTTACGCCACTCGCTTCGACGCTCGGCATCCAGCTCTCGCAGCTGCGTTTGCGCCTCCTCGACGGCTGCCTGCAGGCGGGCAACCGCTGCATCGGCCTGACTCCTCTCACCAGATGCTCGTGAAACTTCCCGCTGTAAACGCAGCACCTCGACTTCAGAAACCGCTCCCGAGGCCAGCAGTGGCCGCGTCAGGTTCAGCTCCTGGCTGGCCATGCTAGCCTCACGCGCAGCGGTATCCCGTCGTGACTCTGCCTCACGCAACTCCTGCTCGCGCTGGCGAACGCGATCTTCTAACACGTTCTTTTGCTCGCGCAGCTCTTCGCGTCGGCTCTCGTATACCTCACGCTCTTGCATGACGATGTTGGGCACTTCCTGGCGTAGCTCTTCGGAGGGCTCGAAAGCCGTACCGGTCGCCAGCGCACGCAGACGTTCAGCGCGGGCTTCCAGAGCGAATCGCTGGGCGCGATTTTCACGAAAATCCGAGACGAACCGGGTCGGGTCTATCTGCATCAGCACCTCACCGGCGCTCACCATCTGCCCTTCCCGCACCATGATCTGTTCGATCACCCCGCCGTCAAAGGACTGGATACGCTGAAGTTGGCTGGCAGGAATCACCCGTCCAGACCCGCGGGTCACTTCATCAATAGCGGCAAAGTAAGACCATATCAGCAGCGCCACGATCGCCAACAGGACCGTATAAAGAAACAGCCGCGCCCGAATGGGCTCTTGCTGCATTCGCGCCCAGTCGGTGTCGCTCGCCCAGTCACGATTGAGGTGCGCGGAGGTCACTCGTTTGGCAAACAGGCGATCCATAAAGGGTCGAAACGGTTTTTGGCCCTTTTCAGAGAAGCGCCCAATCGCTTCAAAGCCTTTTTGTTCGGATGTCGAGGAGGATTTACGCGCCATTACGAAGCCCTCCCGATTTGGCCTTTGCGCAGCGCTTCCACCACGGTATCCCGCGGACCGTCGGCGACGACTTTACCGGCATCCATGACGATGATGCGATCCACCAGAGAGAGTAGCGAGGTACGATGCGTTACGACGAGAATGGTTTTGCCTGCTGCGACGTTTTTTAGATTGGCTTTGAACGTCTCTTCACTGGCGTTATCCATAGAGCTGGTAGGCTCGTCCAGTAATAAGATGGGCGGGTCTTGAACCAACGCGCGGGCAATGGCAACCGACTGTTTCTGCCCACCCGATAGCGCTTGGCCGCGCTCGCCTACCTGCAGATCGACGCCATGAGGATGGCTGTTGACCAAGCTTTCCAGCCCCGCTAGCTCGATGGCCCGCAGCAGCGCATCGTCATCCACTCGGTCACTACCACCCCCTGCCACGATATTGTCACGCAGCGAGCCTGAAAATAGGCTGACATCCTGAGGCACATAGCCTATGTGGCGGCGTAGTTGTAACGGGTCGAGCTGACGAATATCGACATTATCGACCAGCACCGCCCCGGCGGTGGGCTGATAAAAACCCAGCACGAGTTTATTGAGCGACGATTTTCCACAGCCAATGCGCCCCAGGAGCGCCACTTTTTCGCCCGCTTTGACCGTGACAGAGACATCCTTCAAGGCGTCGCGCTCTTCATTGGGATAGCGTAACGTCACTTTTTCAAGGCGAATATTGCCTGCAAAGCTGGGCTTTTCTACGTACGCCTTGCCTTCGTGCCGCTCTACCTTTTTATTCATGACCGCATTCAATGACTCTAATGCGGTGGAGGATTGATGATACTGAGCCAGCAGTGCAGCGGCTTGGCTGATAGGCGCCATGGCTCGCGAAGAGAGCATATAGGCAGCGATCAGGCCACCCTGAGTCAGATTCCCCTGAATGATTTGATACACCCCGACGATGATGACGCAAACGGCCACACTATGCTGTGCCCACTGAGCGACGTTAGAGACCGACGTGCTGACCATTTTCAATTGCGCGCCGGTCTTGGATAGAAAGGCCGACGCTTTTTCCCAATGACGCTGGATGCGACTTTCGGCCCGTAACGCTTTGACGTTTTCCAACTGGGAGATGGACTCGACCAAGAGCGAGTTACGCTGCGCGCCGACCTCCCAGGTCGTTTGCGAAAGTTCGTGGAGCTTTCCTTGAGCCGCCAAGGCGTAGAGCAATACGAATACGATCCCAACCAGTACTGGGAGCACGAGCCAGGGGTTGATCAGCGCAATAATGGCGGCAAACATCAGCACGAACGGTAAGTCCACGATGCCTAGGATGGTTGCAGAACCGATAAAGGCACGCACTGATTCGAACGACTGAAGCGTGGAGGTGAAGGACCCCGTCGAGGCGGGCCGCTCTTCCAAACGCAGCCCCAGTGATTTGGCCATGATACTTGATGAGAGCTTGACGTCTGCCCGGCTGGCGGCCAAGTCGACAAAGCTGCTTCGCATTAGCCTTAGGGCTAAGTCGAAGCAGAGAACGATAAAAATACCGACGGCGAGCACCCAAAGCGTTTCTGTCGCTTGGTTAGGCACGACACGATCGTAAACATTGAGAACGAATAGGGGCATGGCGATGGCGAATAAGTTAATCGCCACCGACCCCAGAACGATATCGCGGTAAAGCCGACGATTTTCACGAATAACGCCCCAAAACCAGTGCTGGTCACGGCGTTTTTTAACGCCCGGCTCGGATGCGTTATCAGCCAAAAACTTTGGGCGAACGTAAATAGCCTCGCCACTATAACCCGCGTAAAGCTCGTCGAGAGAAATGTCGACGTCCGACTCTGAGAGTTCGGGAAAAATGACGCGGGCTCTTTTCTGCTTAAGATCCAGCCCCAACAAGACACAGGCTCTGCCGGGTTCGAGCAGAAGAATCACCGGGAATAGCGCTGGATTCAGTCCAGACAGCCGAGTTTTGGTAATTCTAGCCGTCAAACCCGCCCGTGAGGCAGCTCGCCCAAACACCGAGGGCGTCAATTTGCCTTGTTCCAACGGCAGGCCTGCCCGAAGTGCTTCCGATGACACTTCATGTTGATGAAAAGAAGCGATTACCTTGAGGCACTCAAGCAGCTCATCACGCCCCTCTAGTTCATTGGGGCTGATGTCATCCGATCGCGAATGGGGAGCCTCCGCCCTACTCAGGTTTGGTTGTGTCACAAAGACCTCATTACCCTAAAACGCATTAAGCGACTCGTATTACACACCCAATGGGTAGTGCTTGCCTGCCGCCCTGCGCGGCAGGCTCAGAGGATGGCTAGTTACTCATAGACGCTTGATGCTAACCATTGGTGACAAAGGCATCACCATACCCCATTCGTTGTAGCGTTTGCTGTAGCGCCTGAGCATCACTGAACGAGGCCACCGGCCCCAGTTGAACGCGATAATTTCCCGCCGACGCATACACCCGTGACTGGCTCGTTAGCTGCTCTCCTAACTCAACGCTTAACTGTTGAGCGCGCTCAGCGGCACTTAGCGAGGCGACTTGAATATAGAGACTGCTCTCGATGGCCTCAGGCTCAACCGCTGCGTTGGCGTACACAGGCGCATCGTTTGGCATTACGACGGGCTCACTCGGCTCGTTGTAAGCGGTGGTGAGCGTGTCGCTGGACAACGGGGCAGCAGAAATACCGCGGGTGAAATCTTCCAGAGTGAAGCCACGCGGCCCATCGGTAGCGCAGGCCATCTCAGGGTCTTGCGCTAAATCTTCGTAGCCCAACTCTGCCAAGGTTGGAATGTCTTCACGGACGACTTCCAACGTTTGCATGAGCTGCCCCATGGCGGCCAGCGTCCGCGCCTGGGCCAATGTTAGGTCGAATTCCGCATTGGCATAGGCGCGGCTGGCCTCGAAGTACTCATTCTCACTGTCCAGCACGTCCAAAAGGGTGCGCTGGCCAATATCGAACTGCTGCTGGTAAGCGCCACGCACGCGGTCGATGGATTGGCGGTGGTCGTTGAGATAGCGCAACTGCTCATTAAGACGCTGCGTATCGTTGTAGGCGATTTGTGTCGTCTGACGGACATTGGTACACGCCACTTCACGCTGATTGACGGCCTGCTCGATGCGCGTCGTGGCAGCTTCGAACGCGGCACTATCAGAACCACCGCGATAGAGGTTCATGCTTGCCACGAGCTGAATGCTGTGCTCATCGCTACGCCCAGCGATCGAGTCGTCTTGGTTATTGGTACCGGTACGGCCTTGAATATCCAGGCGTGGCATGAAGGCGGCACGAGCGGCATTTTGCTCAGCACGCTGAACGGCGATGTTCTCAATGGCCGCATGGAAATCGGGATTGCCCTCAAAGGCCATTCGCACTGCTTCACTGACATCGCTGGGTAGCTCGTCGGCCAGCGAGGGTGCAGGCGACATATTTTGCGGTGGTAGCTCACCGACGATCCGCTGGTAACGAGCCGTCACATCATGCAGGTTCGAAGCTTCGGTCATCAAATTGGATTCGGCCAGCGCCAAACGACCGCTGATTTGCTCCAGATCCACACCACGTCCAGCGCCGGACAGTGCACGCTCTTCGATCTGCGAGAAAACACGCTGGTGTTCACGATAGTTATCTTGCGCCAAGCGGACCATTTCTCGGAATCGCAAGACATCTAAATAGGTTTCAAACGCTTCTAGCGCTACCGTTTCGCTGGCCCCCAGCAACTCGAAGTAAGCAATGAGGCGCGCACGATCCAAGCGCTCTACTTCGCTGCGTGTCGCAAAGCCATCGAATACCATTTGCGTCAGAGTGAGCTCGGCAAAGTCACTGCTGTAACTGCCACGTCCATCGTTTTGCTGGTCTTGGCGCCCCACCCCGGCCGTCACGTCGATCGACGGCAGGTAGTTACCCTGAGCCACGCGCACATCACTTCCCGCCGCGCTAAAATTGTTCCATGCTGCATTGACCTGCGGGTTACTCACGATCGTTTGCTGAATCGTGGTATTGAGATCGGTCATACCAGGCGCGTACAGCGTAGCAGGCAGCTGCTGGGCAAGCGCCGTCAGCGGTAAACAGGCAAGCGTGGTCAGTGTCCAGGGTCGGACAGCGCGCTGAAGTGAGAGAGGTGTGCGTTTCGTTGTAACGTTGTCTTTCATGGCCAGAGATCCCTAATGAACGTTTTCGCTACCGATGAGCAAGTCGCCTTTCCTTCGTAACAACGCACGACGCATTGTCACCCCCTGGGCTGCTTACCCCAACTGAACACTGCCAGGCCAACATGAAGCTGGCTATCGTCGCTGGTGATATGGGCTTAGATAAATCACCCTAACTGGATGATATTAGCTTCAATTAATTGTAGGGTCCCGGATGATTAACCACTCGTTTAGTAAATAATTCAGGTCGCTTGAGCTGCCACTCCTTCATCACCGTGATCGGCGATTGGTGGTGCAGCGCTTTCTGCGGGATATGATGATTGTACAG
>NZ_JAKRFL010000037.1:0-8508 GCF_022348105.1 Halomonas sp. MMH1-48 | reverse complement strand
GGAGCAGCTTCTTGAGGATGGCTTCCCGGCGCTCGTCGGAGTACTTCATCGGAACCTCGTCACGCCCCACATCGTTCAGAGTCTAACAGCCGCTGACACTCCAACTAGCTTGACAGTGGGGGATGGCTGGCCGGTGTGGTGCGTGATCGTGTGTGGTAATCGTTTGAAATCCTAGCGAGACTGAAAAACTCTCTGCATAGGGCTGATTCAGCGTTACCGCTTGTTCCACCAAGGGAAGCAACGGCAGGCGTTGCCGCTGGAACGTGAGCTGTCCGCTTTCGAGCTTCTCGATATCAAGAATATCATCGATCAAACTTTTCAATCGCTTACCGTTATCGTTCGATAACACGACCAAGCGCTGCGCATCCGCACTCAACGTGCCACCGACACCGCTTTGCAGCATGCTCAATGCCCCTAGAATCACCGTCAAAGGCGTGCGCAATTCATGGCTCACCGTGGAGATGAAGGTTTTCTGCATGGTCATGACCCGCTGGCGCTGACGCCACTGATTGATTACCGACAAACTTGTGACCAGCAGCAGCACTGCAATCACCGCTGCCCCGCCCCCCCACACCCAACGGGATTGCCGGGCTTGACGAGTGGCCTGCAGGGTTTGGGCACTCAAACGCTCGCGTTCATTTTGCTCTAACGCATTTAAATGCCCACGTAACCGATCCATCGTTTGACGTCCACCAGCCGCCAACAGTCTTAGCGCGGCGGCTTCCAGGCCATCCGTATCACGCACGGAGATATTGGATTCTGCTATCTGCATACGCCGCTCGACCAAGGACGACAACACCTCTTCCGATAACAGATCATCGGCGCCAGTGGGCAATGAAATACGCCTCAACTGCTCTTGTTGATGTGCTAAGCGGGCACGCGCCTGCTGATAGGGAAGCAGGTAGGCTGGTTGACCAGTGATCACATAACCCCGCTCCCCCGTCTCCAGATCCAGCAGCGTTGATTTGAACGCTTGTATGAGAACGATACTCTCCAAATGCCGGTTTACGGCAGCATTGGCATCCAGCAGTGCTTCCTGAACGCGAATTCCCTGCCATACCATGGCGGCTAACATGAAAGCGACTAGGGCAAGAGCACACCACTGCAAACGACGCAGTATCGGCGGGGTGAGTTTTTTAATCAATGGAACACCAAACCTATAACAATGATTGATTCATCTATAGCAGGTTAGACGCCATTTATCATTTAACTCTATGAGTTAATAGAGAATACCCAGCGATATATTGCGGCTTTCAAAAAAACTCTCAGCGTGTCGCACTATGCCGAGGTGCGTCTGAAACGCATGAGAAGCTCTGGCTCTCCCGTGTGCTCATCCAACTGCTCGCCCATGGGCACAAAACCCCGCGCTTCATAAAAACGGACGCTAGAAACATTCTGAGCATACACCGTTAGTTGCAGCCACTCCCTGAGGCGCTTGGCATCTTCCAGCAGCGCACTACCCAAGCCGTGGCCCTGCTGGTTGGGTTGCACAAAAATGGCGGCTAGCGTGTTTTCATAAAGGCTGTAAAAGCCCACCACCTGGCCCAATGCTTCAGCCACGTAGGTTTCAGAAGCAGGAAGATACACATCTCGCATCGCCCCCTGCTTCGATTCCCAAAAGCGGGGCGCGATAAAATCATGCGCTTGAACCGACGCCGACAGCCAAATAGAGAGCACGGCCTCCATATCCTCTGCCTGAAAGGCGCGTATGCGATAGTCGGTTGAGTTTGCATTCATGCTCACACCTGGCGAAGTGCGCTGTACAGCGCTTCCAGGCTCTCGGGGGAGGCATCAAAGCGCTGGCAGTGGGTTGCCTCCTGCTCCCAGGCGGCAGCCGAAGCCATATGAAGATGGACGGCAACCCGGGCAGTGGTCTCATCTTCTAATAACCCTGCTGGCACCCACACCCAGTCGCTACCGCGCAGTTGGTTGGGTACCGGGCTGCCGCATGTCGCGCAAAAATCGCTTCGGTAGCCACTGTCACGCTGATAAGAACGGATACTTCCCTGCCCCGACAGCCACTTGAACTGCTCACCCTGCACAAAGGTGGCTGCATTGGCAGCCGCGCCGGTGGCCTTGCGGCATAACGAACAGTGGCATTGGTACAAGTTCGGTAGCTCACCGTCGATCGTGAATGCCACCTCCCCACACAGGCACTCGCCTTTCATTTCCTTCTCCTTAAGGAATTTTTGATACATCACCGCTTTCGCGCTACTCCACGCTGGCGTTATACAAGATCACCTCATCCCCTGTGCCATAGCCACTAATCACCGCCGCGCGGGAGACGCCTAGCGTGGATTGATACAGCTTCTCCGCGAAGTTGCCTTCCGAGGTGGTCACCATTACCGCCCCCACGCCGCAGCCCTGGCGGCGCACGTGAGCTTTGAACGGCGCTAGCGACTCCACAATAAGCTGCTTACCCAGCCCCTTACCCGCCGCATCTGGGTGAATGCCGATTTGTTCCAGCTCGATTATGCTCTTTTCCCGAAAGCCGTTCTTCACGCACCAAAGGATATAACCGCGCACTTGGCCTTCCACTTCGACCACGTAGTAAACGCCCCTTGGGTAGGCGTTAAACGACGCCTCTATCCACTTGGCGTGGTTTTTCTCGCGGGGGAAACAGGCCTGATACACCTCAGCGATGGCAGCAATATCGGTTCTTTCTGCAGCTCTTACGGTCACTTTAAAATCCTTTTTCCGAGGCTTACCTCATGACTTTCTCAAAGCCAAAAAACTCAAGCTTATGCTCCTTACTACCCCGCTCTTCATCATCCGGCAAGGGGTAATAACGGTTATAAAAAGAGACAATTTTAAAACCCCACTTATTGACATAAAAGTGGATGTTTCGCTTTTCAAAGTAGGGCGTGTGGGTCATCCATACCCGCGTTTGTGGGTACATCTGCTCAATGGCTTGCCAGGCACGATAGCCCACGCCACGCCCGTGGGTGCTGGGTAAGAGATAGAACAGATCCAGCGCGTTGTGCTGGGTGGCTTCGTCAATGGTCACAATCGCGCCGCCCACTTTCACGCCGTCAAACAGTATGTGATGCACCACGGCATCTGGCGCGGTAAGAGAGTTGTCGATATCGGTGTCGGAAGGAAGCAAGCTCGCCTCCACTGCGCCAAACGTCTCTTCCACCGCCACGCTAAACGAGGCTTTTAACTCTTGCTTGAACGCTTCAAATGCCGATGCGTCTGCCAACGCCAGCCTGACGTTAGAGGTATCTTCCATGGCTGCGCCTATATGCTCAATGAGCGTGATTAACCCACCGTTTAGGCTAACCGCTGCCATGACGTTTTGCTATATCACGCTCCAGCAGCCGACGACTTAACGACGTTAATGCTGAATCTCGGTCACCACATCGGTCTTAACGGAGTTAGCGATAAAGCACTTTTCATGGGCGGCGTGGTGAATGTGCTCAAGCGCCTCAATAGAGGGCGGTTCTCCTGCAAACACCGCCTTTGGCCGCAGCGTGACTTGGGTCATGGCGATCTTCCCATCGCTACCCTTCTCCATCACACCCACCGCGTTATCCACGTAGCTTTCCACGACAAAGCCCTGCTGCCCGGCGATGGCGAGGAAGAACAGCATATGGCAACTGGAGAGCGAGGCCACGAACGCCTCTTCCGGGTCGACGTTGGCCTCGACCGAATAGGGCAATGGCACTACATGAGGCGATGACGACGCAGGCACGCGAACGCCACCATCGAACACCCATTCGTGCCCACGGCTATAGCGCTGATCTATAAAGGCTTCATCGGCTCCACGGGCCCACTGAATGCAAGCGGTGTATTCGTCCATTTGGGTTTCTCGATAGTATTGAAAGCGGCCACGAAGGCGGCATGAGTAACTTCTGACATGATCTCAAAATTGTGTTCATCAAGCTTCTCTCGTTTATCCCCTTCAATACGGATCGACTACGATGGAAGCACGAACGACGATGGCCTTGGTCAGTCAGAACCGCATCACACTATAAATCACACTTGGAGAGTGAGATATGCAGACGATTGCGCTAGGCGGCATCAGCGTCCCCCGCATCGGCCAGGGCACCTGGCACATGGGCGAGGATGCCGGGCAGCGGCAGGCTGAAATCAGGGCGCTTCGTGAAGGTATAGACCTGGGCATGACGCTGATCGATACCGCCGAGATGTACGCCGAGGGCGGCGCGGAAGAGATCGTGGGCGAAGCCATTCGCGGGCGGCGCGATGAAGTGTATCTCGTCAGCAAGGTGTACCCGCACAACGCCAGCACCCAGGGTGTTCAAGCCGCCTGCGAGCGCAGCCTGCGCCGATTGGGCACCGATACGATTGATCTGTACCTGCTGCACTGGCGCGGCCAGTACCCGCTGAGTGAAACCGTGGAAGCGTTTGAGCGGCTACGCGAGCAGGGCAAGATACGGCGTTGGGGAGTGTCGAACTTCGACGTTGACGACCTAGAAGAGCTAAACGCGCCCGCGTGCGCCACCAACCAAGTGCTCTACAACCCCGACGCCCGGGGCATCGAGTACGACCTGCTGCCCTGGCAAGCACAGCACAACATGCCGCTCATGGCCTACTGCCCGGTCGGGCAAGGCGGCGCGCTACTTCGTGACGCTACTCTGCAACGCATCGCCGACAAACACCGGGCCACTACCGCGCAAGTCGCGCTTGCCTGGGCACTGCGCCACCTCGGCGTGATCGCGATTCCTAAAGCCGTGAGCCTGGATCACCTCAAACAGAACGCTGATGCGGATAAGGTCAGGCTCGATGACGAGGATTTGGCAGAGATTGATGCCGCCTACGCGCCGCCAACACGCAAGCAAGGCTTAATGATGGTGTGAGCAAGCGCCTATCAACGGATTAGCGTGGGATACGATTCGTGGGCATCACCGGCTCAACCGCTGTTTTAAAGCGGAGAAAACCGAACGCGGCAAAGCCAATTGGCAAACCCAATCCTGTACGCTATTCTGTACATTAACAACATCGCGTACAGGAGCACCCTTTATGGATGCCATCAGCTACACCGCCGCTAGAACCAACCTAGCAAAAACCATGGAGCAGGTCTGTGAAGACCACTCTCCTATGATCATCACCCGCAATAAGGCGCAATCCGTGGTCATGATCTCTCTCGAAGACTATGAAGCACTGCAAGAGACAGCCTACCTCCTCCGCGCGCCCAAAAACGCCCGCCGTTTACTGGAATCCGTTGCCGAGTTGGAGCAAGGAGGTGGTCAGGAAAAGGAGCTTCTTGAATGAAGCTCATCTTTTCCGAGAACGCCTGGGAAGACTATCTGTACTGGCAGAAAACCGATAAGAAGGTTCTCAACCGAATCAACAAGCTAATCAAAGAAATCAAACGAGCGCCGTTTGAAGGAGTCGGCAAGCCAGAACCCCTTAAACACAGCCTTGCTGGTTACTGGTCTCGGCGAATCAACGAAGAACACCGCATCGTTTATAAGGTCACGGATGACGCTCTTCTCATCGCCCAGCTTCGGTATCACTACTGATATAGCGCTGAGCTTTCCCTCAATGTGGATAGGCCCTCATAAGATCACCAACCAGCTCTTAAACAGATGCTGTTAGGGTAAGCCACTTAAGGCCTGCACTATCAGGCCCCAACGGCCCAGGGCAGGAGCGCCTTAATAGCGATAACGCTGGTTGGGCTTCTAAGGTAGTCGCTGCACACGGTCAGTGAATTCGACGATGTGATCCACCAACAGTGGGGCTACAGGCAGCGATGCGTCTGAGTACGAAGCGCTTTGCTGCGCTGGATTGGCCGGAACCATTTTGAGCACGTGGTTCATTCCTTCCACGAGCAACAGTTCTGCATCTGGACGCGCTTGCTTGAGCGCCTCCACTTCGCTCGGACTGACCTGTACGTCTGTAGTGCCGTGGACGATCAATACCGGGCCGGGGGCATGCTGGATTTCCTCAGTCGGCACGTACCGAAACCAAGAGATCAGGTACGGCTGCACGCTCGAACGGAACAATGACGCCAACGCTGGCGGCACGCCCTCTGTCGTGTGACCTTGTTCCAGCTCGGAGAGAATGCGCTCACTATCCTGCCACAGATCATCCGGAAGCTGCGGGCGCAACTGATCGCGGATAATCTCTGGCGCGGAACGTGCCGGTGCAGCAACCGAGATGAAGGCATCCGCACGCGCTTGTTTTGCTGCGAGCATGCCGATCAATGAGCCCTCACTGTGCCCAAGCAGAGTGATCGTGCCAAAGCGAGAGTCCGTTCGAAGCTGGCGGACCCATGCGGCGGCATCCTCTACGTAGGTGTCGAAGCGAAGCTCATTCTCCAAAGGTGCAGCGGCTGCACTGGCCGCCACTCCCCGCTTGTCGTAGCGGACCGAGGCGATCCCCCGCACAGCAAGTGCTTCGGCAAGCAGCTTCAGGCTGTCATTTGCTCCCGGCAAGAGAGCACTGTTGCCATTGCGATCCGTGGGACCGGAACCGGCATGCAGCAATACAAGCGGATGTGGCCCGGTAGAGGGCGGCAGGAGCAGAGAACCAAAAAGGGTGCCGGTGGCAGTTTCCAGACGAACATCCGATGCGGTGGGCTGCGCCGGGGCATGCGTCTCGCTCGCCGATCCAGATGCCGAGAACAGGATCAAGAAACCAAAAGCAATGCGCAATATCACGAGAACACAACCCTCAATGTGATGGGCCTAACGCCAAAGCCCACCCGTGACGTTGACGTTGCAAAAAGGAGAAAAAGGTATCCGTCCTGATTGGGGACAATCTCCCAAACGCTCAGTCTTATCAAACACTTCCTGGATCAGATGACTTGCAGCAACAGGATGATCGAGAGCAATGTATTCAGCGATGCTATCCAGTTCTTGAAGCGCAGGCTCCGTCCAGATTACGTCAGTCATTTACTCATTTTTTCCCTGGCCTCACTTTGGCTGTACGTTCTTCCTTCAAGTACAGCACGCTCTCCCCGTGAAAGCCCTTCAAGCAAATCAAAGCGACGTTGCATGAACTCGTAATCTTGCACATCGACAAGGTATGCGGATGGCTTACCATGCTCGGTGATCCGTACTGACTCTTTAGACAAGCGCAGGTCAGCCAAGCTTTCCGTGGCTTGGCACTTAAGGTTGGTAATAAGCTCAACTTTCATGGGCTCACCTTGAATCAGGCTAATAGTGTCACTTTTCGAGAGTGGCAATAGCTGCTAACGCCAGTGGTAATGGGCGACAACGGAGCACAGCGTAGTTGGCGTCCCGTTGACCACCTTGCTAACCCCTGAGTTCGAGGTCTTCCCGAATTACCTCCGGATGGCGAAATGCAATCTCGATGAGCGCCTTTGCCGGCCCAGAAGGTTTACGTCGACCCTGCTCCCATTCCTGCAACGTGCGCGGAGAAATATGGAGTACCTCGGCAAACTCTCGCTGTGTGAGGCCGGTCTTGCCACGCGCCTCTGCGACCTCATTTGGCTCCACACGACTGACTCGTGCGGCTTTGCCCGCTTTCATTTCTTTAACTGATTGGAGCAGCTTATTGCCAAGATCCTCAGCACTCAGGGTCTCATTACTCATTTTCCAATACCTCACGAATCGACTTCAGGATATGCGCGGGTATGTTCTCCTTGACGGCCTTCTTGTAGATCACCAACAGCCAGATCTCACCATTTGCCAACCGGGTGAAGTAAATGACTCTCACTCCACCACGCTTCCCTGAACCCGCCACCGACCAGCGAACCTTTCTGCATCCGCCGCTACCTGGAATTGGGTCGCCAACTTCAGGGTTGGCTGCCAACCAGGCGAAGAAGGCATTTCGCTCTTCCTCGATCCAGATTTTTCTGGCATCTGCTTCGAATGTCGGGGTTTCGATGATGGTAAACATGACAATTAATATACGTCATTGACGGAGTTTTGCAAGGCGGCGACTGGAAGGGTAACGCCCGCATGAGCTGCGGAACATGTTGGACGCTTTTTTGCGCATTATAGCCAACTCATCTTCTAAAGCCGCTATATCACCTCGTGGTAGTTCGTAGGTAAAAAGAGTGATCTCTGCCCCTTCCTCCCTAAACTTAGCAGCTTCATCAGCATTCATGACTCCTCGATTTATCCATGCAGGAGAAGATGTACGACCTAACTCACCCGCCAGCTCCTCAAAACCTTTCTTTGTAAGAATGAGATAGATCATAAACTTTTAACGCCCGCATTTGCGGCTGGTTTGGAGCGTAGCGGAAAACCAGTCCGGCAACATGCGTTTGTTAGCTCTCGCTCTCTTCAGTTTCAACTTCACGGTCCTCTTCGGGAACTCTCCCAGCTTCTCTTAACAGCGCCAAAACCGATTCGCGATCATCATAAAAATCTTCAAGGATTCTCTGACAGTAATGCCTTGCCGCCTCAACATCTTCCTCTGGTATTTCATGCCAATCATCGTGCAGAACCGATGCCTGTCAAGCTTGTTGGAACCTGGAATCAGGCGGCTTCTAATCGCTGATCGCGTTGAACCAGCGGGTCTTCCCGGTCCGGGTTCAGCCAGACCGTCCGGCGCGGTGTCCAGTTCCGAGTG